>JBGVOL010000021.1:0-12138 GCA_045126475.1 Lachnospiraceae bacterium
GATGTCGGATATAAAGCCGGTTGCGCAGTTATAAAAAATGTAACGGGCAAAACATATAGATATTCTTGCGTTCGTAGCACAGAACATAAAATAAGGTTTATTTATTTGAATCTTAATTACGTTAAACAGAAATTTACAAAAGGAGTATCCCGTGCATAAAGTTTTTTGCTACGGTCAAGTGTGAAGCCGTAGCACTTTTAATAGGAATTACCGCTTAAAACTGATGCCATCTTGATTTAAGCGGTAAATTAAGGAAAATCTTAAAGCTGCTTCAAAGATTTTGACATCAGATGTAACCTATGTATAATAAACAGCCGGAGTTTTTCACCACATAATAAATATGTTATGTATCAGCAAAAACTCCGGCTTTTATTTAAATCATTAATTCAACTCTACTTATTTGAGAGGTACTCATCAATTGATTTTGCTGCTGTCTTTCCTGCGCCCATGGCAAGAATAACTGTAGCTGCACCTGTTACGGCATCACCGCCTGCATAAACACCCTCTCTTGATGTAAGGCCTGTCTCCTCATTTACAATGATTCCGCCCCACTTCTGTGTCTCAAGTCCCTTTGTTGTAGACTTGATAAGTGGGTTAGGAGATGTACCAATTGACATGATTACGCAGTCAACAGGAATTTCAAACTCTGAACCTGCCTTTTCTACAGGTCTTCTTCTTCCTGAAGCATCAGGCTCACCTAATTCCATCTCTAAGCATCTGATTCCACCTACAAACTTCTCGTCGTTTGGAAGAATCTCTACAGGATTTGTGAGAAGCTTGAAGATAATACCCTCTTCCTTAGCATGCTCAACCTCTTCCTTTCTTGCAGGAAGCTCCTCCTCAGAACGGCGGTATACTATGTAAACCTCCTCCGCACCAAGTCTCTTTGCGCTTCTTGCAGCGTCCATGGCAACATTACCGCCACCGACTACGGCAACCTTCTTTGCCTTCATGATAGGTGTGTCGGCATCATCCTTGTAAGCCTTCATAAGATTAACTCTTGTAAGGAACTCATTTGCAGAGTATACACCCTTTAAGTTCTCACCAGGAATATTCATAAATCTTGGAAGTCCTGCTCCCGAACCGATAAATACAGCCTCAAAGCCGTACTCCTCAATAAGTTCGTCAATAGAGAGAACTTTACCGATAACCATGTTTGTCTCAACCTTTACACCAAGGTCCTTAAGGCCGTCAATTTCCTTCTGAACAATAGCCTTAGGAAGACGGAACTCAGGGATACCGTACACAAGAACACCACCTGCAAGGTGAAGTGCCTCAAAGATAGTTACATCATAACCCTTCTTTGCAAGGTCACCTGCACATGTAAGTCCTGAAGGGCCTGAACCGATAATTGCAACCTTATGACCGTTGCTCTCAGGCTTAACAGGCTTCTCCTTGCAGTTCTCATTGTGGTAATCTGCAACAAATCTCTCAAGACGTCCGATTGCTACAGGCTCACCCTTTATACCTCTTACACACTTGCCCTCACACTGTGACTCCTGTGGACATACACGTCCGCATACGGCAGGAAGTGCGCTTGATTTTGAAATAATCTCATAAGCAGCATCAAAATCACCTGCTGCAACCTGCTGTATAAACGCAGGAATATCAATCTGAACAGGACAACCTGTAACACAAGGCTTGTTCTTACAATTCAAACATCTTGCTGCCTCGTCCATTGCCTGTTCCTTTGTGTATCCTAAAGCAACTTCTTTGAAGTTCTTATTTCTTACGTTTGGTTCCTGAGAAGGCATCTCATTCTTCTTTAATGACATATTAGGCATTTTACTGTACCTCCTTATTTAATAAGTTACATGTCTCTTCATGTGCATGTCTCTCAAATGGCTTGTACATACTTCCACGCTCAAGAGCCTCGTCAAAATCAACAAGGTGTCCGTCAAAGTCAGGACCGTCAACACATGCAAACTTTGTCTCACCGCCGACTGTAAGACGACATCCGCCACACATACCTGTTCCGTCTATCATAATAGGATTCATGCTTACAGTTGTCTTAATACCGTACTCCTTTGTAAGAGCAGCAACAAACTTCATCATAATAAGTGGTCCGATTGTGATAACCTCATCATACTTCTCGCCCGATTCAATAAGTTCCTTTAATGCGTTTGTTACAAGACCCTTTGTACCATAGCTTCCGTCATCAGTCATCATGACAAGCTTATCACTTACTGCTGCAAAGTCATCCTCAAGAATTACAAGATCCTTATTTCTGAATCCTACGATTGAGTGAACCTCTGCACCAAGGTTATGAAGCTTCTTTGCAATCGGATATGCAATGGCACATCCAACACCACCGCCGACTACGGCAACCTTCTTTAATCCCTCAACATGTGAAGCGACACCGAGAGGTCCAACGAAATCATGAATATACTCGCCCTCTTTTAAAGCATTGAGTTTCTGTGTGGTAGCACCTACAATCTGGAAAATGATTGTAACTGTTCCCTTCTCTCTATCAAAATCAGCGATTGTCAATGGTATTCTTTCTCCATCTTCATCAACACGCAGAATAATAAACTGACCCGGTTCAGCCTTTTTTGCAATTAAAGGTGCATCAACATCCATCAGTGTTACTGTTGGATTCAGTTCTTTTCTTCTAAGAATTTTATACATCTCACACATTTCCTTTCATAACTTTCTTCTTTTACTTAGCCACAGTCTTTTAACATATTAAAATGTTAAACTGCCCAGTGTTTTAATGATACAATATTCTACTCAATAAGTAAAGAGAAGTTTTTCTTATATACCCTCATTCCTTCCGACTCGGAATCATAGGAAAATCCGAGCTTCTCTATCAAACGCACTGATGCAGTGTTTTCGGGATGTATCACTGCCCTGACTTCTCTCACATCAAAATACTCAGTCACAAAGTCAAGAACAGCCGACAATGCTTCAAAAGCATATCCCTGCCTCTGCCTGTCTTTTTTTATAATATATCCAAGCTCTGCATTCCTGTTTTCGGCGTCATCAAGCTTATATTCGACACCGCCCCTTCCAATTATTTCGCCTGTCTTTTTATCTTCAAAAAGCCATATTCCGAAATCATAAAAATTGTAAATATACTTCTGATAATCCTTTATATACTCATATTCTTTATTTCTGTCTTCATACAGGTTTTCCATATATTTCAGATTATTACCTTCATATATTTTGTATATGGCATCAATATCATCGGGACACATCTCCCGAATGACCATGCGGGGTGTCTCAAGCACTCTTCATGGTGTTCCGAAATGATGGCTGTATACCATCTCCAAAAAACCGCTGTCAATATTTTCAAAGGACTCAAAAAGATAATCTGCCGCCTGAAGATTCTGGTCACCTGAACCGGGATTTATGAAGCCAATACATGCCATGCCGGCCGCCTTGGCAGCCTTTGTACCGTTTTCAGAATCCTCAATAACAATGCACTCTGACGGCAAGGCACCAAGCTCCTCTGCTGCCCTAAGAAAAATATCAGGAGCAGGTTTAGGTCTCTTCATTCCCACGCCCGATACAAGCTTATCAAAATCATCCGACAAACCTAATTGTTCCATGTTTCTCATGATATTAGCCAGTGAAGAAGACGATGCAACGGCAAGCTTGTACTTTCCGGTAAGACTCTTTACAAACGAAACAGCACCCGGCACTTCAGGATATCCTTTTTCACTGAGAAGCCTCTTTTTTACAATCTCAGACATTCCAAAAAGTTCATCAACCGAATATCCTTCTATGGAAAAATCTTTCATCATTTTTTCCCACATAAAAGTAACCGTTGAGCCTATATATTGTCTGTAATACTCATAATCAAGCTCTATGCCGAATTTTTCTTTTAAAACAATCTTGTTTATCTCAAAATGAAGGGGTTCACTGTCAACGAGAACCCCATCCATATCAAATATTACTGCTCTAAACATACTAGCATTTCTCCGGTTCAGGGTAATCAACACCCATGGTATCCACAGTTACAGACTTCATTCTCTGTGTCTCAAGAGGTCTGTCATTGTAGTCAACCGCACACTCTGCAATCTTGTCAACTACATCCATGCCCTCTGTAACCTTACCAAAGGCTGCATACTGTCCGTCAAGATGAGGAGATGTCTTATGCATAATAAAGAACTGCGAGCCTGCAGAATCAGGATGCATAGCTCTTGCCATTGACAGAACGCCCTCTGTGTGCTTTAAATCATTTGTAAATCCGTTATACGCAAACTCACCCTTGATGTCATATCCCGGACCACCCATACCTGTTCCGTCAGGACATCCGCCCTGAATCATAAAACCATTGATAACTCTGTGAAAAATAAGTCCGTCATAGAATCCTTTTTTAACAAGGCTTATAAAATTGTTTACTGTGTTTGGTGCGATTTCAGGATAAAGTTCCGCCTTAATCACATCTCCGTTTTCCATTGTAAATGTTACTATTGGGTTTGCCATATTATTTTTCTCCATTTCTTTTTATATTATAATTATAAGCTTCTTCCGCCGCCGCCATGGCTGTGACCACCGCTGCTTGAATGGTGTGAGCTTCCGCCACCGCCACCGCTGCTGCCTGAGGATGTGTTTACCTTATGTGATGTAGTTGTTGTATGTGTAAACCTGTCATACTTATGAAGTATTCTAAAGCTTCCCTTCTTAAGATATGTCCTGCCGCCGGCAGTCATCCTTGTCTTTGATGATATACTCATCACAAGGACTGCAATAAGAGCAATCACCGCCGCAATCAGCGCACAGACCAAGGGATTCTTAAGTGATGTAAACATTGAAGTTTCGTTTGCTGCAATTATATCATCGGAATATACTGCCTCAAAATCCCTGTATTCTTCAAATCCGCCATCAATCCATTCCTTCTCCAGTTTCTCAAAATCATTGTCACTTTTCTTTGACGATACAATATCATATACCTCGTCAATAAATGCTTTCGCACTGTCATAATAATACTTGCTATGAGCCTCTTCATATATCGCATCAAGTATTGTTTCCACATCATTATCATTTATATACAATAAACCAAGATCCGATGTGGATATGTATATGTTTCCTCTGTCAAGGTCTAAAAGATAAAGAACACCTGAGCCGTATTCACCCTCATAGCCAAATCGTCCTTCATCATAAAAATCATCTGCGTATTCTTCTTCTGATTTCGAGCCCAAATCTCTTGATGTTACCACCACCAGGTCAAGCTCCAGTTTTTTACCTTTTTCCTCACAAAGCTTCTGTAATTCAAGCTCCTCGTCATCATCAAAAACATCTGCATAATCATATACAAACTGATCATTGTCAATATCCCAGTCATCAGGATTTCCGTCACCTGTAACCGGTTTGTATCCTACAAGTACAGATGATGCCAATATCATGGCTGACATAAGCGAAAGCTTTTTAAACATATTTTTTCTCATCCGAACAGCCCTCCTAACAACATCAGTATTGTAAAGGTTCCTGCAAATATTCCTCCGAACCAGGCGGCAATTTTGCCTACCGACCTCGGCAGTTTTCCAACAATCTTTCCGGTCTGTCCGTTCATTGCAAACGTGTACATTTTGCCATTATATCCATAATTCAGTATCCATACCGGCATGAGCGTATACATGGCATTCTTTCTTCTCATACTCACATTGCTTGACACTATATTTACATTGGAATAACCGCTTATAGTCGTTCTCGCCTCATCATAGATATATGCCTTCACTCTGGCTTCCGCCCTTGGTGCAAGCTCGGCAGAATCATATGTAAACTTCTCTGACTGATATCCTGAAAGATATGGCATCTGGAATTCAGTTAATTCACCATAATTATACGGCTCAAGAAGATCCATTGTCCGGTCATCCATCTTTTCAGAAGCATCGGCAGGTATTTTGTCAAACTCAGCCGCCACATGTCTTCCTACATTAAAGTGGTCTGTATGCTCATAAATGGTATCTCCGCTTCTGTTTGTTCTTTTCTTTGTACAGTGTGCCTGCATATGGGCATCAGCTGAATAATCGTACAGCCAGAACGGAACATATATACCTGTAATCTTTTCTATGGTACTCTGCTTCCTGAATCCCGACGGTGTAAAAGCACCTTTTCCTGCCCATTTTCTATATGCCTCCACAGCACCTTCCTTCTTAATTTTAAAAGGAATAACCATCTTAGGTCTTAAAGCACCTTCAAGTCTGCCCTTAATCATGGCAGGGCTTCCGCAGAAGCTGCAGAATGTAGCTGATGTATATTCATCTGTCATAATCTCAGCTCCGCAATTCTGGCATTTATATCCGTCAAAATCACAGTATTCTTTCTCTACAGGAGTTTCATCAACTATATCCCCCTTATATAAATCATGTTCGCGGTTCATTGCAGATACATCTACTTCTGTGTCGCAGTACTGACAGACAAGCTTTCCGGTCTGCCCGTCAAACTCTATAGGTGCACCGCAGGACGGACATTTGTATGTCTCAACCATTTTCTTTCCCCCAATCTTTATATATTTCTATCTATATTTTACACTTCAAATATAAGGTCACCGTATGAAGGCATCGGCCACATTTCCTTATCAACAATCATCTCAAGCTTATCAACAGGCTTTCTTAAGTTTTCCATTGCAACCGTAACTGAGTTCCTGTACTCAAATGCCTGTTCTTTTCCTGCGCTCATTGACACAGCCTTTGCCTGAGCGTCAATAAGTGCATTAAGTGCTCTTTTTGTCTCTTTAAGGTATGCCGTAACCTCTGTGAGCGTATCCGACTGAACAGATGAATCAGCTCCTGCTTCCCTTACCGCAATAACAGTGTCAGCAAGGAATTTTGTATATTTGGTAACAGCCGGAATAATATGCTTTGAGGCCATATCAATCATAGTGAGAGCCTCAATATTTGTAGTCTTGGCGTATGTCTCATACAGAATCTCCGCACGGGACTGAAGCTCAGCCTCTGTAAATATATGGAACTTTCCAAAAAGATTAATTGCCTTTGGTGTAACAAGAGTCTCAACTGCTTCCACCATGGACTTAATATTAGGAAGACCTCTTCTCTCTGCCTCTGCAACCCACTCAGGTGAATATCCGTTTCCGTTGAAAATAATTCTCTGGTGTTCAGTCATATATCTCTTAATCAAATCATGACATTCCATATCAAAGTCATCCGTATTCTCAAGAATATCTGCTGCCTCACAGAATGCTTCTGCCACAATTGTATTTAATGTGATATTGGCACTTGCGATGGAATCTGACGAACCAACCGTTCTGAACTCAAACTTATTTCCCGTAAATGCAAACGGCGATGTTCTGTTTCTGTCTGTTGCATCCTTTTCCAAATCAGGAAGTGTATCAACACCTGTCATAAGCTTGCTTCCATGGAGGCAGCTCTTTGCCTCACCTGTCTCAATAAGCTGCTCCACAACATCCTCAAGCTGCTCACCTAAGAATACCGAAATAATTGCCGGAGGTGCCTCATGGGCTCCAAGTCTCTGGTCATTACCTACATTTGAAGCAGACTGTCTGAGCAAATCTGCATGAGTATCAACAGCCTTAAGCACACACGCAAGAACAAGAAGAAACTGTATATTCTGGTTAGGTGTCTCACCCGGCTCAAGAAGGTTTACTCCGTTGTCTGTGACAAGAGACCAGTTGTTGTGCTTTCCTGAACCATTTATGCCTGCAAACGGTTTTTCATGAAGAAGACATGTAAGACCATGACGGCTTGCCACCCTCTTCATTGTCTCCATGATGACCTGGTTGTGGTCAACCTCGATATTTGCTGTTGCATAAATCGGTGCCAGCTCATGCTGTGCCGGTGCAACCTCGTTGTGCTGTGTTTTTGCAGAAACACCAAGCTTCCACAACTCCACATTGAGGTCCTTCATATAAGCACCTATTCTCTCTCTTATTGTGCCAAAGTAATGGTCATCCATCTCCTGACCCTTTGGAGCAGGTGCACCAAAAAGTGTTCTTCCGGCATATATTAAATCCTTTCTCTGAAGGTACTTCTGTCTGTCTACAAGGAAATATTCCTGCTCTGCTCCAACTGACGGTGTAACCTTTGTCGCCTCAGTATTTCCGAATAATCTTACAATACGTAGTGCCTGCTGGCTGATAACCTGCATAGAACGAAGAAGCGGTGTCTTCTGGTCAAGTGCTTCACCTGTGTATGCGCAGAATACCGTTGGAATACAGAGAATGGCTCCCACACCCGATTCCTTTATAAATGCAGGTGAAGTCATATCCCATGCCGTATATCCTCTGGCCTCAAATGTCGAACGGAGTCCGCCTGAAGGGAATGATGATGCATCAGGCTCACCTTTTATAAGCTCCTTACCGGAAAACTCCATCAGCATCTTGCCATTTTCATCAGGGTTCGTCACAAAAGAATCATGCTTTTCAGCCGTTATACCCGTAAGCGGCTGGAACCAGTGTGTGTAGTGTGTTGCACCTTTCTCTACGGCCCAATCCTTCATAGCCTTGGCAACAACATCGGCCGTCTCGAGTGACAGTTCTCCACCCTCATCCATAACCTTTGTAAGTTCTGCATACACCTTCTTTGGCAGACGCTCACGCATCTTTCCAAGTGAAAATACATTCTCACCAAATATTTCTTCCACATTTAACATTTCACTCATTCTCTTCTTTCCTTTCTTTGCCGGGTGTTAGTCTATAACATTACCGTAAACATCAAGTTCCTCGCCCCTTACAAGCTGTACTATCATACGAAGTTCATCTGCATTTGTACACGTTGACAATGTAATAATCTTGCTGTTTGCCGTAACGGCAGGTGCTTCTGTAAATTGATACTTTGACCTGTTTTTACAATCCTGAACATATGCCATAAACTCCTCATCAGAATTAAACGTATATGTATACACAGGACTTCCTACAGCTTCTGTCTTGTATATGGCAAACACATAATATCTGTAGTGCCGGTTTCCGACCCAGATATCAAATGTAGGATGTTCCTTATAATAATCTGTCTGATTATAATACCAGTTAAGGCTTCCGAACATTATATGATCAACTCTCTGACCCATATTATGACCATATATAATACAGTTTCTTGCCTCAAGTCCTTCTTCTATACGGTAATCAATAAATATTGATCCGAGAGTGCTTCTCCTATGGTTGGCAAGGTGTTCAAGATAATACTCATTATCCGAATGCTGCAATATCGGATTATCAATATATTCACCATTATCCTGCCGTATATAGCCTTTTGCGTCAGAGTTGTATTCAAGCATCTTCTGAAAATCAAATACAAAAAGCTTTCCGTCTCCCGTATTTTTCAAATCAATTGTTTCTCCCTCACTGCCCGTTATCGGCACATAATCTCCCTGAAGGTCATTTATATCCACAAGAAACATTTCCGATGCTTCGTTCTTTATATCCTCTCCCTCACGACTCTCCACATATATAAGCGTGAGCTCATAAGCGGCATATCCGAAAATAACAAGAGCAACCAACATGACGGCATACCTTACAAGGTTATATATAATGATTTTTTTTCTGATATTCTTTTTCTTCTGTTCCCCGTCTTCCTCCGGTTCGGTCTCTTCCTTTATTTCCTTCTCATCAGACTCCGATTCTTCTTTAATTTCATCCTCAATCATCTTGTCGATTTCATCATCCTCACCCATGCTCACACCTCCTCACGCTAAAATTAAAGCCCTGATGATCACATCACATAGACTTAATTATTATACACTATTTGCTCTTTACTTTCAATATTCTTAAAGAACGACGTAAAAAATCCGCCGATACCATCATGTTACAATGTGGTATCGGCGGATACTCTTTTAATTCATATATGAAATTTGCGGACTAACAAGCCTTTCCTACTGAACCGAATAATTCCATCTTTTCCTTTACAGTAGCCTTAATTGCCTCAAATCCAGGAGCTAAAAGCTTTCTTGGGTCAAATCCCTTACCCTGTAAATCCTTGCCCTCTTCAACGTACTTACGTGTAGCTGCAGCAAATGAAAGCTGGCACTCTGTATTTACGTTAATCTTAGCAACGCCAAGGCTGATTGCCTTCTTAATCATATCCTCAGGTATACCTGTACCGCCGTGAAGAACAAGTGGCATCTCACCTGTAAGCTGCTGAACTGCATCAAGAGTCTCAAAGCTTAAGCCTTCCCAATTTTCAGGATACTTACCATGAATGTTACCGATACCTGCTGCAAGCATTGTTACACCTAAGTCAGCAATTGCCTTACACTCGTTAGGATCTGCACACTCACCCTTACCGATAACGCCGTCTTCCTCGCCACCGATTGAACCAACCTCTGCCTCTAATGACATACCGTGGTCTGCTGCCATCTTAACAAGTTCCTTTGTCTTAGCAACATTCTCATCGATTGGATAGTGAGAACCATCAAACATGATTGATGAGAAACCTGCCTCGATACACTTTAAGCATCCTTCGTAGCTGCCGTGGTCTAAGTGTAATGCAACAGGAACTGTAATCTTAAGCTCCTCTAACATACCGTTAACCATACCTACAACTGTCTTGTATCCTGCCATATATTTTCCGGCACCCTCAGAAACACCTAATATAACCGGAGAGTTTAACTCCTGTGCTGTTAATAAGATTGCCTTTGTCCACTCAAGATTGTTGATATTGAACTGACCTACAGCATATTTTCCGGCCTTAGCCTTCTTTAACATATCTTCTGCTGAAACTAACATGTATTGTACCTCCGTTAAGTAAAATTTGGACTAACCTCTTTTTATAATAACATGCGAAAGTTTTTAATTCAAGTGTTTAAATTTTTTTGTTATACCCATTATACCACCCATCCCATTCATATCGAGGGTATAATGGGTATAATAGAGGTAAACAATATAATTACATTTTATTAAAAAACAGACAGATAACTTTACATTATCTGCCTGTTTTGGTATTGCCTTTTGATTATTAAGTTTTATTTCACATCAAATGCAGGATTAACTGCATAGAAGTTTCTGCTGTCCAAATCATCCTGAACCATTCTAAGACCTTCGCCAAACCTCTGGAAGTGAACAATCTCTCTTGAACGAAGGAATTTGATTACATCGCATACATCAGGGTCTTTTACCATTCTTAAAATATTGTCATATGTTGAACGTGCCTTCTGTTCTGCTGCCATATCCTCAAATAAATCAGTTATTGGGTCGCCCTTACTCTGGAACTGACAGGCATTCTGAGGAACACCGCCTGCTGCCTGTGGCCAGATACCAAGTGTGTGGTCAACATAATACTGTTCAAATCCGGCAGCCTTAATTTCCTCCGGAGAAAGACCATCTGTAAGCTGTTGTACAATTGCTCCCACAATCTCGAGGTGTGAAAGCTCTTCTGTTCCTACATTGGATGCAATATTGCACATCTGAAACATAAGAAAACATAAGCATTTATGACACATCACCTTATAAAGCAGAAGTGGCGGGATTGCGCCCGCCATTTCCTAGATTGAAAATTTCTTTACTTCTTCCTGTGTAAGCTCGACCAACTTCTTTCCACATCTCTTTGCATATCTTGACAATTCAAGCAAATTCACATGACAAGATGGTGCATTAACATATGGATTGGGCTGCTCATAGTAGCTCTGAGCCGGAATCGCATTTTCCATGAATTTAGGTCTCGTTCCATTCATAATGATACACCTCCAATAAATTTTTTGCTTGTTCCTCGTCAATAAAGAACTGGTACTGATGAAGCATTCCCAAATACTCCGCATGGAATACATCCATATAATGTCTTAATAATTCTTCATTAGCGGCAAATCCATGAATAGCTCCTTCATATCCCCATTCAATAGATTTATCGGCAGCTATGGCGAAAAGATGACCACCTACACCAACATATTGCTGACTACCAAATTCATGCTTGTTGTTATGAGGAGCAGTACAAGCCCAATGAAGATAAGCAGCGTGGGAGTCCTTATCATTTCTGACACCTACCAAGCCTTGGATGGTATTGTCATCCTTTAAGGCAAGGGCATATACTTCAACATTCTTTGGTATTTCATTCCAGTTAATGTGCCATCCGTTGGCTTTCTGGAATTTCTTAAGGTAAGTACGGCTTTCGATTTTGAATACGACTGTTTCTTTGATATCGCCTGTCACAGTATCTTTCAGACAGGGAACGATTTCGTCTATCCAAATGTCGATACAACCTTGTTCAATAGCAGTCATGTAATCAC
>JBGVOL010000022.1:0-2078 GCA_045126475.1 Lachnospiraceae bacterium
ATATAAAAGGAGGTTGTTTAATGTTTAACAAGAAGATAAAATCAATGTTACAGGGCAATTGCGGCTTCACAAAAAACATAATCGCCATATTGCTTTCTGTATTAATGGTATTTTCTCTGGTTGCATGCAATAACGACGAGAGCAATCCGGAGGTACCTACCAAAACACAGTCACAGACAGAATCGCATACGGAGCCTGATACGGAACCGTCAACAGACACAGCGGCCCCGACAGAAACCAAAGCCGAAAAGGAGCAGCGGGAATTTAATGAGTACTGTGACCAACTGTTTATCGATATGCTGGCGGGTGATCCCCTGTTAATTAGTTTTACACTTGCTGAGCCTGAGAAATACGGTATAACAATAGACGAATATACTCTCGGTGAATTCAGTGTTGATTCATTTAAAGATTCTGAGAAATGGATTGCTGATGTTCTTAAGGAGCTTAATGCTTTTGACGCTTCACTTCTCACAGAAAGACAGCAACTGTCACTTAAGACACTCATTACATACTTTGAGAAACAGGATTCTTGCTCAGACTACTATATGCTTTACAATCCATTTACGTCAAACAGCGGCGTTGCAGCCAATATGTCCATAAACTTCATTGAGTGTTGTTTTGAGGATGAAGAAGACGTAGTGATGTATCTTGCGTTAATAAAAGATACCGAAAGATATATTAATGAGATACTTGATTTTGTACGCCTCCAGTCCGAGGAGGGATATTTCATGCCTGAATGCTGTGCCGATATTAATATTGAAACTTGTACAAATTATCTTGAAGCAAAAATCAATCCCTTAATTGCTTCCTTTGAAGAAAAGATTGAAGCTCTGGAACTTCCTACACTAAAAAAGAATATGTACATAGCTACAAACAAAGAATATTTAACAAACTATTATAACAAGGCATGTCAGAATATTATCGACACCCTTTCAGAACTAAAGGGAACCTGTAAAAACAATAATGGGCTCTGCTGGTTTGATGGCGGAAAAGAGTATTATACAGCAATATTAAAAGAAAAAACATCTTCAGATTTAGAACCTGAGGAAATAATAGAACTTCTTGATAACGAGATATATGATGTTATTGCCGGTTTTCAAGAGCTTGCTACAGATGAACTCCTTGAGCAATTATATAATCTGGATTTCGGCATGAACTCTGCCGAGGAAATACTTGAATTTTTAGCTGATAATGTCAGTGGGGAATTTCCGGAACCATATACAAAAGAGTTTATAGTACAATACCAGAATAAGGCTGTTGAAATCGAAGGTACACTGGCATATTATCTTACGGCAAAATTAGACCAACTTGACTATAACTCAATTAAAGTAAACGCTTCTGCCTTTAACGAAGATTATACATATATGTACAGCACACTTGCTCATGAAGGTTTTCCTGGTCACCTCTATCAATATACGGCAGTCCTTGGAAACGAAGATATACCTGATGTGTGCAAATTAGTAGACTTTATAGGCTTTACCGAGGGATTTGCAGAATACGGATCCGACAGGGCATATACTTTCGCCGGCTGCAGTGAAGAACTTACTGAATTACTTGTACTGAACGATTTATATGGATATGCAATTCAGGCAAGAGTAGATCTGGGAATCCATTATGAAGGCTGGGACAAAGAAGCCTGCGCTGAATACCTTGCCGGATT
This sequence comes from Lachnospiraceae bacterium, assembly GCA_045126475.1. Classification (GTDB taxonomy): domain Bacteria; phylum Bacillota; class Clostridia; order Lachnospirales; family Lachnospiraceae; genus SVEL01. Next base: position 1,661 of record JBGVOL010000022.1, read on the forward strand.
TGGTATTGACAGAGAAAATTCAGATTACATTTTTGAAGTAACTGTTTCCGATCCCGGATTAATTGTTCCTTATGCAGTAGGTCACATCAAAATGCGTGATTTAAGAGAAAAGGCAAAAACAGAGTTGGGAGATGACTTCGATGCTGTAAAGTTCCACCAGTTGATACTTGATACAGGTATCGTTAGCTTTGAAATCATGGAGGAAGAGCTGGACAAATACATTGAGTCTGTTAAGAAATAAATTTATGTTTATCGTATCAAGGAACTTCAAGTAAATTAAACCGGATTTTGATTCTGTGCTCTGAATATAAGATTTTCTAAGTGTTTTGCAACTACACAATTTATTAATACGCAACCGCTCGCTATTCGGCATCCTGCCTCAGAGCTCGCTTTTTCTGACATCGTGTCAGAAAATTGC
>JBGVOL010000023.1:0-5045 GCA_045126475.1 Lachnospiraceae bacterium
CCAGGTCTGGGGAAGAATCAGATATTATGAGGCGAACGCAAAAAGATATCACTACACAGTACTGGGACTGCCGTGGATGTTGTTTAATAAACCATTTCATCAGAAGAGAAGATATGCCTGCTCACAGTTTGTAGCAAGAACACTGGAAGATTACGGAATACGCCATTTTGATAAGCATTGGTCCATAATGACACCAAGAGATTTTTATGAAATGGAAGACAAGAAGATTTTATATGTGGGAACAGTAGAAGGTTATCTTGACCAGAGAGACGGCTTCTCTAAGTATATTCAGTAATCAGGACTGATTTGCGGCAGAAAGGAAACGGAAGATATGAATCTTAATGGAAAGACGGTTATAATAGGAGTAACGGGTTCGATTGCGGCATACAAAATGGCCAATGCTGCAAGTGCCCTTATAAAGAAAGGCGCCGATGTACATGTGATTATGACGAGGAACGCGACAAACTTTATTAATCCCATAACCTTTGAGACGTTGACAGGTAATAAATGTCTTGTGGACACATTTGACAGGAATTTTGAGTTTAACGTGGAGCATGTGTCATTGGCAAAACGGGCGGACATTGTGCTTATTGCACCTGCAACTGCCAATATTATAGGAAAGATTGCAAACGGAATTGCGGATGATATGTTAAGCACAACAATTATGGCATGTACATGTCCTATCCTTGTGTCGCCTGCAATGAATACGAATATGTACAACAACAAAATAGTTCAGGATAACATCAAAAAACTTATATCATACGGTTATCAGATGATAGAGCCGGAGAAAGGAAGGCTTGCATGCGGTGATGTGGGAACGGGAAAACTGCCTTCCGAGGATGTTCTGGTTGAAAATATTGAAAGACATTTGTGCCCTGTTCAGGATTTGGCGGGAATAAAGGTTCTTGTTACGGCGGGACCTACGGTTGAGGCCATAGACCCTGTAAGGTTTATATCAAATCATTCTACAGGGAAAATGGGATACGCTCTTGCTAACAGGGCGGCAAGAAGAGGTGCTTTTGTTACGCTTGTCTCGGGACCTGTTGCTTCAACTGTGAAAGCAATGCCGGAGGTTAAAGTGGTAAATGTTGTAAGTGCGGCAGAGATGTTTGAAGCGGTAAAGGAAAAACTTAATGACAGCGATATCATCATTAAGGCGGCGGCAGTTGCAGATTACACACCTGAAACGGTGGCTGACAATAAGATAAAAAAGTCGGATGATGATTTGTCCATAAAGCTTAAACGGACGGAAGACATTTTAAAATATATAGGTGAACATAAAAGAGAAAACCAGTTTGTATGCGGCTTTTCCATGGAGACGGAAAATCTTGAGGAAAATTCCCGTGCAAAGCTTTTGAAGAAGAATGTTGATATGATAGCTGCAAATAATCTTAAAGAAGAGGGCGCGGGTTTCGGAGTTGACACAAATGTAATGACGCTCATTACAAAGAATGATACAAAGAAGCTTCCGCTTATGAGCAAAGAGGCAGTTGCAGACGAGATTTTAAATGAAATATTAAGGTGCAGACAGTAACACAAATCTGCGATACAGAATTTGGAGAATATTAATGATATTAATTGTTGATGCGGGCAATACTACCATTACATTTGCCGCGGTAGATTTGGAAAGAGAAATAATAGTCAGACGTTTTAAAACAGAAGAGGAGAAGCTTCAGGCGGATGCGTTTAAAATGCTAAACGACAGACCAAGGGGCGTCAGAGAGATACTTCTTGACTCATGGTGTAACGTTGTGGCAGAGGAATTGTGCCAAAAGGAATACATTCACGGGGAGAAGCTTTTTGAAAAAGCAGTTATTTCCTGCGTGGTTTCTGAGGATGAGCAGGTACTTGAGTGGCTTGCGGACAGGCTTACAGAGAAGGTTGTAATGGTCGACAAGGAAAACTGCGGTCTTGATTTGTCACACTATACTGCCGAGACACTTGGGGCAGACAGAATGGCAGACACAGTGGCAGCCATAGAGAAGTACGGACAGAAACTTCCTATCATAGTATTTGATCTGGGTACGGCAACAACATGTAACGTTATAGATGAAAACGGCTGTTTCTTAGGCGGAATCATTGCTCCCGGTCTTATGACAGGGGCGGAGTCACTTCTTAGAAATGCATCAAAGCTTAAGACGTATAATGTTTATAAGCCTGACAGTATTATAGGTAAATCAACCCAGAACTGTATAAACAGTGGTCTTGTATATGGACATGCACTTATGGTTGACGGTATGATTGATAAAATAAACAAAGAGTTAGGCAAAAAGTGCTGCGTTGTGATTACGGGAGGCAATACAGAGCTTATCAGCAGTTGCATTGAAAGCCAGTTCTTTTTTGAGCCGGACTTGCTGTTATACGGTCTTATAAATATTGCGAAAAAAAATTAAAAAAGTGCTTGCATTATTAAAATGTGTATAGTATAATGCTCCTTGTCGTCAGACATTGGCCCATCGCCAAATGGTAAGGCACTGGACTCTGACTCCAGCATTTTCAAGGTTCGAATCCTTGTGGGCCAGTTGAATAAGAAGAAGCTTCCACTATGATGGTGGAAGCTTTTTTTAACCGATATTTTACACTTTAATAAGAAAAAGTGCTTGAAAAATTGTCAATATATCGTATAATACAAAAGTCTGGTAATATTTTACAATAAAGACAAATATCCGAAAGAAGAGGTAATGAGTTATGAAGAAGAAGTTAGTAGTTCTTGCTGCAGCTGTTGCAGTTATGGCAATGGGTCTCGCAGGATGTAAGAAGGAGACAGAGTGCTCAGGATGTGGCGAGGTTAAGAAGTGTGATTCATACGAAATCATGGGCGAAGAAGTTTGGATGTGTGATGATTGCTATGAGGCGATTGAGGCACTTGGCAACTTATTAAAGTAATTATAAAATCCATTGATTTTTAAAGGGTGTCGCACTGCGGCACTCTTTTTTTAGACAGTTGAAATGGGCTTGTCCGCATTACTGATATTGTGGGAGGAAAACGAATGTTTAGTTTTAAAACAAAAGTAAGATACAGCGAGTTAGATAAGAATGGTGCAGTAAGACCGGAGTCAATTGTAAATTATCTTCAGGACTGTACTATGTTTCATTCAGACACTCTCGGTGCTGACGTTGATTTTTATAAGAAGGAAAAGAAGGCATGGGTATTAAATGCATGGCAGATTGACATACATGAAGATATGTCTGCCGGACAGGAACTTACAGTGGGAACATGGCCCTATGATTTTACAGGGGCATACGGATACAGAAATTTTGTCATAAAGGACAATCTTGACAGAAACATTGTTGAAGCCAATACTGTGTGGGTGTTTACCGATATCGAAGCGGAAAGACCGGTGAAACTGACAGAGGATTACACAAAGTTTTATGCTCTTGAGGAAAAGCTTCCGATGGAATATCTTGACAGAAAGATTAAACTTCCAAAAGACATATGCAGTGAGGAAAAAAGTCCTGTTCATATACATAAATCATACATAGATTCAAACGGACATGTAAATAATGCAAGGTATATAGAGTGCGCTGCAGAATATTTACCGGACGGATGCAGGGTAAAGAGAATACGTGCGGAGTACAAAAGCCAGGCTAGGTACGGAGGGGACTTTTATCCGGTAGTCTATGAAAAACAGGGTGGCATATATGTGTCATTGAATGATGAAAACGGCAGAATATACGCATTGGTTGAGTTTGACATTTGCGTGTAGTATGTGCTATATTGGACTAAATATATGAGAGGACGGAAAGACATGATAGAATTAGGAAAGATTCAGACACTTGAGATAGTTAAATTCACTGATTTTGGCGCTTATCTAAGCGATGAGAGGGGCAGTGAAGAAAAGGTACTGCTTCCCATAAAACAGCTTCCGGAAGGAGCAGAACTTGGAACAAAGATTGAGGTTTTTGTTTACAGGGATTCAAAGGACAGACTTATTTCCACGGTAAAAACACCATATATAACTCTTGGACAGGCAGCCAAGCTTAAAGTAAATGATGTAACTTCAATAGGAGCATTTCTTGACTGGGGACTGGAAAAGGATTTGTTCTTATCGTTTAAGGAGCAGACAACAAGAGTTAAACCGGGACAGTCTTATATGGTTGCTTTGTATATTGACAAAAGCAATCGTCTTGCGGCAACCATGAAAGTATATAAGTATCTTCCGACAGGTGAAGGATATGAGAAAGACCAGCTAGTTTCCGGTACAGTATATGAGATAAGTGATAAATTCGGAGTTTTTGTTGCGGTAGATGATAAATACCAGGGACTTATCCACAAAAATGAAGTTCATACGAAGCTTTCAATAGGTGATGTGGTTGAGGCAAGGATAACATCTGTAAAAGAGGACGGAAAGATAGATTTGAGTCTTAATAAAAAGTCTTACCTGCAGATGGATGATGATGCTGAAAAAATTCTTCGGGTTATAGAGGAATTTGACGGTGTTCTTCCGTTTAACGACAAGGCATCACCGGAGGTCATAGAGAGGGAGTTCGGCATGAGCAAAGCGTCATTTAAGCGAGCGGTTGGAAGGCTCTATAAAGAAAGGAAAATTGAAATAGGTGAGAAATCCATCAGGATTATCAATAGATAGGAGGAAATTAAAATGAAGAAAATTATCAGTACAGACAAGGCACCGGCAGCAATCGGACCTTACTCACAGGCAATCGAGGTAGGAAATATGGTATTTACATCAGGTGTTATACCTGTAGTACCGTCAACAGGTGAGATTCCTGAAGGTATAGAGGCACAGGCTAAGCAGGCAATCGGAAATCTTATTGCACTTCTTTCCGAAGCAGGTGTGGCAGCAGACAATGTTATAAAAACAACAGTGTTTATCAAGAATATGGATGATTTTGCAAAGGTGAATGCCGTATATTCAGAATTCTTTACAAAGGACTGTCCGGCACGTTCATGTGTAGAAGTTGCAAGACTTCCAAAGGATGTACTTATTGAGATAGAGGCAATTGGATTAAAGAACTAGTTGAAAGGTAAATAAATGAAAAATGTAACAAAAACAAATGTACTTTTTACATCTACGGTACTGGTG
>JBGVOL010000024.1:0-3014 GCA_045126475.1 Lachnospiraceae bacterium
ATGTTTTTGCTTACTCATATGTTAATCCTTTCTGACAGACAGATAACCATATGAGATTGTAACAAAAACCATGTGCAAGAGTAAATTCCATATTTTATGTTTCCAGGTGTGAAAAAACGGAATTTAAAAATTCACATTACGGCTACAATTTACCTAAGATAGAGCCTTATGATGAATAATGTTTAATAAATTTGACAAAATATAAGAAAAGGTTTAATATATTAAACATAAGAGGTGATATTTTGAGCAAAAAAACAGTGGTAGTTATGCCGGATACGGAAAAAGTATTAGAAACGATGGGTGAACAAATAAAGATGGCCAGATTGCGTCGCAATCTTTCTACAGAATTGGTGGCGGAAAGAGCCGGTATTAGCAGGGCTACGTTATGGGCGGTAGAAAAGGGAACTCCGACGGTAGCAATAGGAACCTACGCTGCAGTGTTACATGCATTGGGTGGTATGGATAAAGACTTGGAATTGGTTGCTAAGGATGATGAGTTTGGCAGAAGAATACAGGATATGAATTTAGTAACTCCAAAACGGGCAAAAAGGAAGTAGTATTAGATGGATAACTTGGAGGAAATGGCACCTGCGTTTGATATGACATATAAGTCGTAGAAGTATGTAATGTAATTGATTTTAATGGCAAATTTATATTGCAAATTCACCTCCGGCTTAGTAATATAGACATATTAGTATGTCAGTATTTTACTAAGATTAAATATAAAACGGAGGTGTATTTTTAATGGGAAAAATACGTAAGTATCGGTTCCTGTCACTTTTTATGTCATGTGCATTTCTGCTTGCTGCCTGCAGCAGCAGTGATATTGACGATTATGCAACCAACAAGGGATATGAAGAGTCAAAGGAAGCGGCGGACAATGGTAAAGGAATACCAAAAGACCAGATAAAGGTGGGAGTGTTACATATTTCAGACCCGGCAGAAGGAAGCGGATATTCGTATACACATGATATAGGTATTCAGGGAATGCAGGAGAATCTGGGACTTAGCGACGATCAGATAGTGCGAAAGCTTAATGTGAATGACGGAGATGCAGATGCTATTAAGCAAGCACTTCAGGAATGTATAGATGAAGGATGTAATATCATTTTTACCACAAGCTGGGGCTATATGCAGCCGACGGCTGACATGGCAGAGAAATATCCTGATATATATTTTTCCCATGGAACGGGATATATGAGTAACGGAAAGAATTTCAACAATTATTTCGGCCGAATCTATCAGGCGAGGTACATAAGCGGTATTGTTGCGGGAATGAATACAAAGACAGGCAAAATAGGATATGTTGCTGCACAGGATTCTTCCAACTCAGAAGTAACAGGCGGAATTGATGCTTTTGCAATGGGTGTATATTCAGTAAATCCTGATGCTAAAGTATATGTGAAGGTGACGAACAGCTGGTTTGATCCCGATGCTGAAAAGGCAGCAGCGGAGGAGCTGTTAGCTATGGGATGTGATGTAATGTCACAGCATTGTGATACGCCTTATCCACAGACGTTAGCACAGGCAAAGGGAGTGTACGGAATCGGATATAATTCCGATATGAGTAAGGAGACACCGGATTCATGTCTGTGCAGTGTTATATGGAACTGGAGTGCATATTATACGTCAGCGGTACAGAGTATTATTGACGGTACATGGGACGGTTCAAACTATTACGGCGGTATGACAGAAGGACTTGTGGAAGTGACACAGCTTGCAGACTTTTGCGTAGAAGGAACGCAGGAGAAGGTAGACGAGGCCACAGCACAGATTCTCTCAGGCTTATTCAATGTATTTGATGGTGTGATTGAAACAAATGACGGAAGTACAGTAGGCGAAGCAGGTAAGACTTTAGACGATGCTACTATTACCGGAGGCATTAACTGGTATTTTAAGAATGTTGTTGTCATTGAATAATGCGGAAAGGAATGGTGGCACTTATGAAAATAGATTTGAAAAAGAAAATATTGTTTGTTGCAATATTGCCGATTTTGTTATTGGGAACAGTCACGATTATCATTACGTTGACGCAGGTTAAAAGTTCACTTATAAATGAAGTAAAAGATTCCTTAAGAGGTATGGCGTCAGCTACTCTGGCGGCTTATAATCAGAATTCGGGAAATTATCTCATGGCAGACAACGGAGATGTGTGGAAAGGCGGATACAATATTTCAAAGTCGGAGAATCTGCTTGATAACATCAAAGAAGAGTCGGGAATGGACGTTACATTCTTCTATGGTAATGAGCGAATCATGACGTCTGCAAAGGATAGTAACGATGAACGTATTTTAGGCTCTCCGGCAGGTGATGTTATTGTTGAGAAGGTGTTAAACAAAGGAGAAGAATATTTCAGTTCGTCGGTATCCATTGACGGAACAATGAATTACGGATATTATATTCCGGTTTATCAGAAGGGAGCAAATGAGAAGCCAATCGGAATGATATTTGTGGGAACAGATAAAGAAAAGAAGGATGCGGCAATCAACAGCATAATCTGGATTGTTATAATCTCTGTTCTTGCAGTAGTGGCAGTATGCATAGTCATCGCAGTAATTCTTTCAATGTCCATAACAAAGTCATTAAAGAAGGGAATCGGTGCAGTACAAAAGGTTGCGGAAGGTGAGCTTGGCAATACTATTGATGAAAAAATGCTTGGCAGAAATGATGAGATTGGAGATCTGGCAAATTCCATCGATACATTGCAGAAGGCACTTCAGAATATCATCAGAAAGATTGCAGAAAGTACAGATAAACTTGCATCAGCAGCTGACGAGCTTGGCACCACAGCCAATGAAACAAATTCTACCATGAAGGGCGTTGAAAATACTGTCAGCTCCATTTCAGGCAATATTTCAGAACAGGCAAGAAGTACAAAGAGCACAACGGAAAATATTGTACTTATGGGAGAACAGATTGGTGTGACTTCAAGCGAGGTTGATTTGCTTAACCGCAATGCTGACATGATGAGAAAATCAAGTGAACAGGCAACGGCTACAATACAGCAGTTACGT
>JBGVOL010000025.1:0-8200 GCA_045126475.1 Lachnospiraceae bacterium
TTTAGCGTACATGCGATTTGAACATAGAGAGCTGCATTTTTATTCATTGCGGAGTGTGAGAAGTTTATCTTAGTTCTTTGCTTAGTATACAGCAATCCGCCGACAGGACGTCGGCGGAAGCGAGCTCTGAGGCAGGACGCCGAATAGCGAGCGGTTGCGTACTATATAAAAATGTAAATGCAAAGAACTTAGATAAACTCTCACACGAAACACAGAATAAAAACGCAGCTCTCTATGTCAAATCGTTCGTGTGCTAAACATAAATTTTTTAACATACTTTTAACATTACACAGATTGTAGTTTTAATAATATAAATATATACTCCACATGTCGACAGAAAGAAAAAACAAATGGGCCGTATAAGATGACGGCTGACCGTAAAGAAAAGAAAGGGTCAATGGAGGAATTGAAATGAAATTAAGAAAAATTACAACTATGTTAACTGCTGCAGTTATGACAGCAACAATGTTTACAGGATGCGGAAACAGTGACGGTGATGGAGTTACAAAGGATACAGATATAGCAGTAATTTCAAGAGAAGAAGGTTCAGGTACAAGAGGCGCATTCGTTGAACTGTTTAAGGTTGTTGATGAGGACGGAAATGATATCACCGTTGCAACAGCAGAGCAGAATTCAAGTACATCGGTAGTTATTACCACAGTAAAGGATAATCCTGCAGCAATCGGATACATATCACTTGGTTCACTCAATAGTGATGTAAAGGCTGTAAAGGTAGACGGAGTAGAAGCAACAGTAGAAAATGTTAAGAATGGTTCATATAAGGTTTCAAGACCGTTCAACATTGCATACAAGGAAGACTTAAGTGATGCAGCTGCTGATTTTATAAAGTTTATCATGAGCAAGGAAGGTCAGGCAATTGTTGAAGAGGAAGGCTACATAAGCATTGATACTACAGAGTCATACAAGGCAGCCGGTACAAGCGGAACAATTAAGCTTGCAGGTTCAACATCAGTAGCACCTGTTATGAAGGTTCTTGCTGAGGAGTATGAGAAGTTAAATCCTGATGCAAAGGTTGAGGTTTCAGAAGGCGGTTCTTCAGCAGGTATGACATCAGCAATCGAAGGTGTATGTGATATTGGAATGGCTTCAAGAGAACTTAAAGATTCAGAGAAGGAAAAAGGCCTTGAGTCAACAGTAATGGCAATTGACGGTATTGCAGTAATCGTAAATAAAGACAACACTCTTGCTGATTCACTTACAAGTGAGCAGATAAGAAAGATTTATCTCGGTGAGATTACAAAGTGGTCACTTGATTAATTCATTATAAATAGATAAAACGTAGTATGGCTTGAATTGATTAAAAGATTCAAGCTATATTATGTTATATGTGAGGAAATTTTATGGACGAAAAAAGATATGCAAGGAGCAGAGTGAGAGAGAAAATAATGCGCGGACTGTTCTTTATGTGTGCGTGTGCATCGGTTCTGGCTGTTGCTGCCATCTGTGTGTTTATATTTGCAAATGGTCTTCCTGCCATGGGAGAAATCGGAGTCCTGGAATTCTTGGGCGGAACCGAATGGAGACCGGGAATGAACAAGTTTGGAATTTTCCCGATGATTATAGGAAGCATTTATGTTACGGCAGGAGCTATTATCATAGGTGTACCAATAGGTGTACTGTGTGCGGTGTTTATGTCAAAATTCTGTCCTCCATGGCTTTATAAAATAATAAAACCATTGATTGAACTGATGGCCGGTATTCCGTCAATTGTTTATGGCTTTTTTGGAATAGTGGTTATAGTACCGGTACTTAGAGATATGTTCGGAGGCAGCGGAAAGGGTGTTCTGGCAGCCTCTATACTCCTTGGAATAATGATACTTCCAACACTTGTAAGTGTCATTGAAGCATCGCTTAACGCGGTGCCTGACAGCTATTATGAAGGTGCACTGGCCCTTGGTGCCACACATGAGAGGAGCGTATTTTTTACGGTTCTCCCGGCTGCTAAGTCAGGTATTCTTGCAGGAATAATTCTCGGAATAGGCAGGGCTATAGGTGAAACAATGGCCGTTGTCATGGTTGCGGGAAATTCGGCTGTAATGCCTGATTCACTGACAAGTAATGTAAGAACACTTACGGCAAACATTGTACTTGAGATGAGCTATGCGGCAGACCTTCATAAGGATGCGCTTATAGCAACAGCAGCGGTATTATTTGTTTTTATATTACTCATCAATGTATCATTTTCATTATTTAAAAAGAGAAAGGGGTAAACATAAATGAAAGTTAAAATGAAAAATATGTTAAGACATCCCTTCTCATTTGCAGGGAGAATATTGGTTTACCTCTCGGCGGGTATAACAGCATTTGTAGTTTTATATCTTCTGGCATACATACTTATAAACGGAATTCCTTACCTGAAACCGGAGCTTTTTGAGTGGGAAAACACAACAAAAAACAATTCAATGATGCCGGCTATAATAAATACATTTATAATGATGATTCTCACACTTGTCATGGCAGTTCCGGCAGGAGTTTTCTCTGCGGTGTACATGACAGAGTATGCAAAAAGGGGAAACAGATTTGTATCACTTGTGAGAGTTACAACAGAGACATTGTCAGGTATCCCTTCAATCGTGTTCGGCCTTTTTGGATATCTTGCTTTTGTTATAGCGTTGGGCTGGCAGAACTCGATGCTGGCAGGTGCGGTGACATTGGCAATAATGGTACTTCCTCTCATAATGAGAACAACAGAGGAAGCACTGCTGTCTGTACCGGATTCATACAGAGAAGGCAGTTTTGGTCTTGGTGCAGGAAAGCTTAGAACAGTTTTTAAAATTATTCTTCCGTCAGCCATGCCGGGTATATTGTCAGGTGTTGTGCTGGCAGCGGGACGTATCGCCGGCGAGACGGCAGCACTTATCTTTACGGCAGGTACCATTGCGGAAGTGCCGGGAAGTGTGTTTGATTCGACAGCAACTCTTGCGGTTCACATGTACAGCCTTTTAAATGAAGGCTTATACATGGAAGATGCATATGCAACGGCAGTTATTCTCGTGGTTTTTGTATTGGTTATGAACGGATTGTCAAAGCTTGCAGCATCGGGAATAAATAAGAACAAGACAAAGTAAATACAGAAAGGCTTGGTATAAAGTATGGGTAAATTTAATGTACAGAACCTTGAATTGTATTATGGCGATTTCAAGGCACTTAAAGGAATAGATATGGACATACCTGCAAATCAGATATCGGCATTTATCGGACCTTCAGGATGTGGAAAATCTACATTCCTAAAGACTTTAAACCGTATGAATGATCTGGTTGAAGGGTGTAAGATAACAGGAAAAGTAATGCTCGATGATGAGGATATATATGGCAATATGGACGTAAATCTCTTAAGAAAAAGAGTGGGAATGGTATTTCAGAAGCCAAATCCGTTCCCTATGAGCATTTATGACAATATTGCTTTTGGTCCGAGAACACACGGCATACATTCAAAGGCAAAACTGGACCAGATAGTGGAAGAATCCTTAAGAGGAGCAGCCATATGGGATGAACTTAAAGACAGACTGAAAAAGGATGCTCTCGGACTTTCGGGAGGACAGCAGCAGAGACTCTGCATCGCACGTGCACTGGCCGTTCAACCGGAGGTACTGCTTATGGATGAGCCTACAAGTGCCCTTGATCCGATATCCACATCAAAGATTGAGGATTTGGCCATGGAACTTAAGGAAAAGTATACAATTATCATGGTAACGCATAATATGCAGCAGGCAGCGAGAATCTCCGATAAGACAGCATTCTTCCTTCTGGGAGAGGTAATAGAGTTTGATGAGACGGAGAAAATATTCTCAATGCCGTCTGATAAGAGAACAGAAGATTATATAACAGGAAGATTTGGATAATTAGGGGAATGGTGATTATTATGAGAAATTTTTTTGATAAGCAGCTTGCAATTTTACATGAAAGTTTAATAGAGATGGGAAATAAGTGTGAGGATGCCATAAAAATGGCTGTAAATTCACTTTTTGATGAAAATCCCGATATGAAAGAGAGTCTTGAGAGAATCAGTGAGACGGAGAAGGATATTAATGAGATGGAGAGGGACATTGAAAATATGTGCATGAAGCTTTTATTAAAGCAGCAGCCCGTTGCAGGTGACCTTCGTATGGTTTCATCAGCTCTCCGCATGATTTCAGACATGGAGAGAATAGGAGATCAGTCTCTTGATATTGTGGAGATATCAGATTATGTCAGAGGAAAGGAAATTTCAGGCAAGATTCATTTGCAGGCTATGGCAACAGCCGTTACAAAGATGGTAAACGACAGTATTACTGCATTTGTAAAAAAGGACCTGGAGCTTGCAAGATATGTCATGAGCTATGATGATATTGTTGATGATTTCTTTGATAAAATAAAGAAAGAACTTATTGAACTTCTTTCAAAAGGCGATAAGAACGGTGAAGTATTTATTGATCTTCTTATGATAGCCAAATATCTTGAAAGAATAGGAGACCATGCTACAAATATTGCAGAATCTGTTGAATTCTATTTGACAGGAACAAGGGAATACAATTAGAATAGTTATAAACTAAGAAAGGCATTTTGAGACTATGATATATCTATTGGAAGATGATACGAGTATACAGAAATTTGTAATCTATGCACTGAAAAACGCAGGCTTTGAAGTTGCCGGATTTGAGACTCCCGGTGCATTCAGGGAGGCAATGAAAAAAGAGCTTCCGGAACTCTTACTTCTTGATGTAATGCTTCCGGAGGAGGATGGAATCACTATATTAAATAAGCTTCGCGCAAAAGAGTCAACAGAGAAGCTTCCGATTATCATGCTGACAGCAAAAGGAACGGAGTATGACCGAATAATTGGACTGGACAGCGGAGCCGATGATTATGTGGCAAAACCGTTTTCGGTTATGGAACTTATATCGAGGATAAAGGCTGTCCTGAGAAGAAGCGGAAGCAACACTGAAAGTGAGAATGAAGAGTATACTGCAGGACCTGTATATTTGTGTGTTACAAAGCATGTGGTAAAGGTAAATGGCAAGGAAGTAAAGCTTACATACAAGGAATTTGAACTTCTGGCAATGCTTATGAAACACAGGGATAAGGTTTTTGAGAGAGACGAGATTCTTGAGAAAATCTGGGGATATGATTTTGATGGTGAGAACAGAACGGTTGATGTTCATATAAGAACACTCAGAAGTAAGCTTGGTGATGCCGGTAATATTATTGAAACCATAAGAGGTGTCGGATATAAAATCAAAGGTGAACAGTAATGGTTAAAAAGATATTCAGAAATACATTTATAACGTCAATAGTGGCGGTTATTGCGTCCGCAGTCCTTATATTATGGGCGCATTATGCCTATATGGAGGAACAGGTGCTCAGCGCCTTGAAGTCGCAGGCAACACTTTTGGCTCATGGAATCAGTATATCCGGGGAAGAATATTTTTCTGACTTTGAAAAGCCTGATGACATCCGAATAACGTGGATATCTGCTGACGGAGATGTATTGTATGACAGCAGTACCGATAAGGCAGACATGGACAATCACAGTGAGAGGGAAGAAATAGCAGAGGCATTGGCAAACGGAGAGGGAGAGACCATAAGGTACTCAAATACACTTTCGCAAAAGACCATGTACTATGCAAAACTGCTTGATGACGGAACTGTTATAAGAATATCATGTGGTTATGAAAATCTGGTAACAATGATGTTTTCAATGATGAAGCCTATAATATTTACACTTACGATTTTAAGTGTAATCATGTATATAGTGGCAAATTATACTGCTAAGGCCATTGTGGCACCGATTAACAAGATTGATCTTGAGAGTGGTCAGATAGAGGATATAAAAGGATACGTTGAGATTAAACCGCTTCTTGCACGTATCAGGAGACAGAATATACTTATTGAGACAAATATAAGGGAACTTAAGCATGAGCATGCAAGAAGAGAGGTATTTCGGCGTGAGTTTACGGCAAATGTCTCTCATGAATTAAAAACTCCTCTGACATCAATAGCAGGAATATCTGAAATGTTCATGAACGGTATAATTAAGCCGGAAGATGTGCCTGAATTTGCAGAAAATATCAATAAAGAGGCGGGACGCCTTATTAATCTTGTAAATGATATTATACTTATTTCAAGGCTGGAAGATGACGAGGTGCAGACACAGAAGGAGAAGGTTAATCTCTTTGATGTGGCTTTATCAGTCAGAAACAGACTTGAGGTGCTGGCAGCAAAAAAACATATAAAGATAAATATCGGGGCATTAAGTGCAGATGGGACACCGTTTAGTGAGGAAAATGATGCACCTGAAATAGTCATATTCGGTGTATATAATATGATGGAGGAACTTCTGTTTAATCTCTGTGATAACGCGATTAAGTACAATAAAGAGAACGGCAGGGTTGATGTTATTATAAAAGATGGAGAGAAGCAGGTTGAAATATATGTGGAGGACACGGGAATAGGAATACCTGATGAAGAAAAGAAGAGTGTCTTCGAGAGATTTTACCGTGTTGATAAGAGCCGCTCCAAAGAAGTAGGCGGAACAGGTCTCGGTTTGTCAATTGTAAAACATATTGCAATATACCACGGCGGAAGTGTGAGAGCCGAGAACAGAACCGGCGGAGGAACACGAATGGTGGTCCTTTTGAATAAATAATGTGTGTATTTTTCGTGATAATTATTGATTTCTTGGAAATCCTATTGTATGCTCATATATAGGAAAATCCGCTTAACGGATTTTGCAGCATGTTTATGCAGAAATGGAGTATAGATGGACGTAAATAATAAATTTGATGAAAACAGCAATAGTGACGAAAATCTTAAGAATAAAAACAGTTCTACAGATAATCAGCGAAATAACAATAATAACTATCCTCAGGGCAATAACTATGGAAACGGTTATGGCCCCGGAAACGGTTATGGTCCCGGAAATGGTTACGGCCCGGGAAATGGTTACGGCCCAGGCAATTTCGGAGGTACTAACGGATATAATAATAACTACTATAATAATAACAATTATAACAATAACGGCAATAATAATAACAATGGGTATAATAACGGCAACCGGGGAAATAACGGACAGAACGGTAAACGTAATTCACCTACGTTTTTGATAATTATTGTGGCAGCCATAGTTACCATTCTTTTGGTGTACTTTATGAGCTCAATGTTTGAGTCTGCCACATCAAAGGAGATTGGATACGACCGGTTTCTTGAAATGCTTGACAATGGTGAGGTAAAATCGGTTAAGATTACAAGTGAGGGAAAGATTGTAATCACACCAAGCAAGACAACATCGACAAATACAGGTATTGAGTTTACTTACTGGACAACTGCAATAAGCGTTGAACAGCTTCATGAGGAACTTAAAGCTGCTTCGGAGAAATATGATATTGAATATAAGGCAGATATGTCTGATTCGCAGTCAACTATAGTTGATATACTTCTTGCATACATTATTCCTTTTGCCATAATATACTTCTTTATGGGAATGTTGTTCAAACGCATGGGAAAAGGCGGCGCCATGGGTGTGGGAAAATCAACCGCCAAAATGTATATGGAGAAGGAAACGGGTGTTACATTTAAAGATGTGGCAGGACAGGATGAGGCGAAAGAGTCACTTACGGAGATAGTTGACTTTCTTCATAATCCGGGTAAATATTCAAAAGTCGGAGCCAAGCTTCCGAAGGGGGCTCTTCTTGTAGGACCTCCGGGAACAGGTAAGACACTTCTTGCCAAAGCTGTTGCAGGTGAGGCACACGTGCCGTTTTTCTCACTTTCAGGTTCAGATTTTGTTGAATTATATGTGGGTGTTGGTGCATCGAGAGTAAGAGATTTATTTAAGACAGCACAGCAAAATGCACCTTGTATTATCTTTATTGACGAGATAGATGCTATCGGTAAGAGCCGTGACTCAAAATACGGTGGTGGTAATGACGAGCGTGAGCAGACACTTAACCAGCTCCTTTCGGAGATGGATGGATTTGATTCGTCAAAGGGTCTTCTTATACTTGCGGCAACAAACAGACCGGATGTCCTTGATAAGGCACTTCTTCGTCCGGGAAGATTCGACAGAAGAATTATCGTTGATAAGCCTGATTTGAAGGGAAGAGTAGATATTCTTAAGGTTCATTCAAAGAATGTTGCCATGGATGAAACTGTTGATTTGGAGGCCATCGGTCTTGCAACAAGCGGTGCCGTAGGTTCGGAT
>JBGVOL010000026.1:0-68714 GCA_045126475.1 Lachnospiraceae bacterium
GGTGGAAGCACGGTAACGTGTGCAGCTGACTAATACTAATAGGTCGAGGGCTTGACCATAAAGGTAGGTTGTAGGTAGTTATTCCAAAAGGAAGTAATCGGAAGTCAGATAATTTTGTGTGAAGTTTTGAAGGTACAAACAAAATACCTTTTATAAGGCCTGGTGGCTCAGCTGGTTAGAGCGCCGCCCTGTCACGGCGGAGGTCGTGGGTTCGAACCCCATCCGGGTCGTTTAACACGAAAGTGTTAACCCAGAGAACTTTGGAGCTATAAGTGAAGTTTCAAGGTTATTGTTTTTATTAGTGTGGGATCTTAGCTCAGCTGGGAGAGCATCTGCCTTACAAGCAGAGGGTCACAGGTTCGAGCCCTGTAGGTCCCATTTCTTATATCAAAGGATATAGGAGATACGCCGATGTGGCTCAATTGGCAGAGCAGCTGATTTGTAATCAGCAGGTTATCGGTTCGAGTCCGATCATCGGCTTTTGGTAAAGCAAGAAATTGTTTTACTGATAATAAAGCGAGTAGCTCGAAAATTTACAATTTTTTCGCTACCATTTGCAAGCAAATGTACGCTTGCAAAAAATATTTTATTTTTACATGCTACGCTTTATTCCTTTATATGGGTAGATTCCCGAGTGGCCAAAGGGGACAGACTGTAAATCTGCTGCAACTTGCTTCGGTGGTTCGAATCCACCTCTGCCCATTCTTTATATGAATTATTTATTATGGATGTTCATATAATATAAATAAACTAAATATCGCGGGGTGGAGCAGTCTGGAAGCTCGTCGGGCTCATAACCCGAAGGTCGTTGGTTCAAATCCATCCCCCGCAACTCGTAAGTATTTAAAATTACTTACTGAATGCCTGGTTAGCTCAGTTGGTAGAGCAGAGGACTGAAAATCCTCGTGTCTCTGGTTCGATTCCGGAACCAGGCACTTTTTATGCAGTCGCAGTTGTAAATCAACTGCGATTTAATATTTAAAGGAAGCATTGTATATCAGTGTTTCCTTTATTTTTAATAAAATAAGATAGGAAGGATTGAGTTATGTCAGAAAAAAATATGGATATTCAGACGAAGGATGTAAAAGAAAAGTATACCGATAAATGGAAGAAGCTGATTGGCTACTATAAGCCGTATAAAAAGGTGTTCTGGGCGGATATGTTCTTTGCACTGTTGGGTGCTGTTACGACACTGATTCTTCCGTTAATTATAAGATATATTACAAATAACGTAATATACAGGCCAAAACAGGAAATGATGACAGCGGTACTTATATGTGCGGGAATAATGATAGCATTGGTTCTGATACAGTGTTACAGCAATTATTTTATAGCATATTATGGTCATATGATGGGCGCGAAGATAGAGTTTAATATGAGAAATGAGATATTCGGACACTTTCAGAAATTGTCATTTTCATTCTATGACAATCAGAAGGTTGGACAACTTATGAGCCGAATAACAAATGACTTATTTGAAATAACAGAACTGTTGCACCACGGACCGGAGGAAATAGTTATCTCGACCATAAAAATTATCGGCTCGTTAATCATTCTTATGTGTATCAATGTGAAGCTTGCAATTGCGTCATTTGCACTTATACCGATTATGCTCATATATGCATTGTTTCTCAATAAGAGGATGAAGCGTGCCTTTAAGAGAAACCGTGCAAGAATAGCAGAGATTAATGCAGGCATCGAAGACAATCTGTCGGGAATAAGAGTTGTTAAGTCTTTTGCCAATGAGGATTTAGAGCAGGAGAAATTCAGGCAGGGAAATGAAAGATTTCTGGAAAGTAAAGATGACAGTTATAAGTGTATGGGGCAGTATCATGCAGGATTAGGAGCATTTGTTACACTTATTACAGTTGTAGTTATAGTGACAGCAGCATTTTTACTTAACGGAAATGATATAAGCAGCACTGACCTTCTTACATTTTTGCTCTACATAAGTAACTTCACAGAGCCTGTAAAGACACTGATTAATTTTGCAGAGCAGTTTCAGAATGGTATAACGGGATATGAAAGATTTCTTGATATAATGTCCATAGAGCCTGATATTCAGGATAGTGAGGGTGCTGTGGAGATGTCACAGGTTGAGGGCAGAGTCACATTTAAGGATGTAAGCTTCAAATATGAAGAGGATCTGGATAATGTACTCAGTAATGTAACCCTTAATGTGGACAAGGGTGAATATATTGCTCTTGTGGGCTCATCAGGAGCCGGAAAGACAACACTGTGCAGCCTTATTCCGAGATTCTATGAGGTAAGCAGTGGTGAAATAAAGATTGATGGTGTGGATATAAGAGATATCAAGCTTAAAAATCTTAGACAGAATATCGGAGTTGTTCAGCAGGATGTGTATCTATTTGTGGGAACGGTAAAGGACAATATAAGGTATGGAAAGCCTGACGCAACAGATGAGGAAATCATTGAGGCTGCGAAGAATGCCAATGCACATGAATTTATAATGGAGCTTCCTGACGGTTACAACACATACATCGGACAGAGGGGCGTTAAACTTTCCGGTGGTCAAAAGCAGAGGCTTTCAATTGCCAGAGTATTCTTAAAGAATCCGCCGATACTTATATTTGATGAGGCCACATCAGCACTTGATAATGAGAGTGAGAAGGTAGTGCAGGAATCATTGGAAAAGCTTGCAAAGAACAGAACCACATTTGTTATTGCCCACAGGTTATCAACCATAAGAAATGCCGAAAGAATTATTGTTTTAACTGAGAACGGCATTGAGGAGCAGGGAACACATGAGGAACTGATGGCGTTAAACGGAATATATAAGGGACTTTACAGTCTCGCAAAGTAATTTTGTATTATTTTGTTTAAATGAAGGCAAATATTAAGAGGCTTTGAAAATATTTTCAAAGCCTCTTGCTGTTTTATTTTGTTCTTTAGATATGTAATATAGATTAGTTTGCTGTGTCGCGAAGAGCCATAGGACCTTCCTCACCTGTTCTGATCTTGATAACATTTTCAACATCATATACGAAAATCTTACCATCACCAATCTGACCTGTGTGAAGAACTGTCTTAGCTGCAGCAACAATCTTTTCAACAGGTACTACGCTTACAACGATTTCAATCTTAACCTTTGGAAGAAGGTTCATATCCATTGAAACACCACGGTAATATGTAGTAGCACCCTTCTGAACACCACAACCGAGTACATTTGTTACGGTGATACCTGTTACACCGATTGAGTTCATTGCCTGCATGAATTCTTCAAGCTTATTCTGTCTTGTAATAACAACAACCTTTGAAAGCTTCTGGACAGTAGTTGAAGATGATGTATCAGTCAGAGGAACTTCCGCAGGTGCCTGAGCAGCAGAAGATGTGTACTCAGCAAGTTTTTCCTCAGTATCAGCACCGAGAACCTGTGGAACAGGAGTAGCAGCATCCTGTGTAAGGAATCCGGCATAGCTTGAAGCAAGACCGTGCTCACAAGCATCAAGTCCGGCAAGCTCTTCTTCTCTTGAAACTCTAAGACCGATTGTGTGTTTAATAGCAAGGAAGATGATTAACATTGTAACAACAACCCAAGCTACAGTTGCGATAAATCCGATAAACTGTACGCCTAAAAGTTTTGTGCCGCCGCCTGTGAAAAGACCCTTCCACTCTGTACCTGTACCGTCTGAGAAGAAGCCTACAGCCAATGTACCTAAGGCACCATTTAAACCGTGAACACCTACAGCACCGACAGGGTCATCAATCTTACATACTTTATCAATAAATTCAATACCAAATACTACAACGAAACCGGAAATAACACCGATAATGGCTGCAGATGTAGGTGAAACGGTATCACATCCGGCTGTAATAGCAACAAGACCTGCAAGTGAACCGTTAAGAGTCATTGATACATCAGGTTTCTTATACTTAATCCATGTAATAATCATTACAGTTACAGTAGCTACAGCAGCAGCTAAGTTTGTTGTTACGAAAATCTTGCCGGCTGAAACAATTGCATCGCCTTCCATTGAAACAGTAGAAGCACCATTGAAACCGAACCAGCAGAACCAGAGGATGAATACACCTAAAGCACCGATTGTCAGGTTATGACCAGGAATAGCTTTTGACTTACCGTCCTTGCCGTACTTACCAATACGAGGTCCAAGAATCTTAGCACCGATTAAGGCAGCAACACCGCCGACCATATGAACGGCACATGAACCTGCGAAATCGTGGAAGCCCATCTGGCTTAACCAGCCGCCGCCCCAGATCCAGTGACCTGATACAGGGTAAACAACAAGGCTTATAAGCAAGCTGTAAATACAGTAAGATGAGAACTTTGTACGTTCAGCCATGGCACCTGAAACAATAGTTGCAGATGTGGCACAGAATACAGTCTGGAAAATAAGGAAAGCCCAGAAAGGTACTCCGTCGGGAAGCATACCTGAACCATAATTTGCTTCAGAAGCAATACCTGAGATACTTCCAAAGAAATCGTTACCTGCTCCGAACATTATACCGAAACCGACAAGCCAGAAGGCAGGAGTTCCGATAGAGAAGTCCATAAGGTTTTTCATAATAATATTTCCGGCATTTTTTGCTCTTGTGAAACCGGTTTCAACCATTGCAAAGCCGGCCTGCATGAAAAATACCAGAGCGGCGCCTAAAAGCACCCAGATGGTATTAACTGATGACATAAAAATCGCTCCTTTCATTCTTCATAACGGCAGATTCACTGCACGTTAAATCCCATTTTTTTAGGCGCATACTCCCATCCCAGCGATAAGAGTACGCGCCTTTGCGTAAGAAAATGTGATATATGTAATCAGAAGAGTAATCTTCCGTGATTACCATTTACTTATTAATCTCCATTGGATATATGTTGTCAAAGCATGCCTTACAGAGAGGTAAATCACCTACGGTAGACTGAAGGTCTTCTATTTTCATATAGCCAAGAGAGTCAGCCCCTATTAACTGCCTTATCTCTTCTGTCGAATGTGAAGAAGCGATAAGCTGTCTGTTTGAAGGGACATCTGTTCCAAAATAGCAAGGATACAGAAACGGAGGTGAAGATATTCTTACATGAACACTCTTTGCACCCGCCTGTTTAAGGCTGTGAATAAGGTTTGCAATGGTAGTACCTCTGACGATAGAGTCATCAACAAGTACAATATTTTTATCCTTAACAGCAGCCTCAAGGACGCTGAGCTTTAAGCGTACACTCGTTTCACGTTCCTTTTGGGTTGGCTTGATAAAAGTTCTGCCAATATAACTGTTTTTATAAAATATATTTGTGAACGGAATTCCTGATTCTTTTGAATAACCCTGGGCAGCAGCCAGACCGGAATCGGGTACACCGGCAACAATATCGGCATCTACGGGATATGCTTTTGCGAGGGCCTCACCTGCACGGATTCTTGATTCATATATTGATATACCGTCAAGTGTACTGTCAAGGCGGGCAAAATATATATATTCAAAAATGCAATGAGCCTGTTTTTGCTGACATAACTCATAATTGGAAGAGATACCATCTTTTGTGATGGAAATAATCTCTCCGGGACGTATGTCTCTCACAAAACGAGCTCCGATGGCTGTGAGAGCACAGCTCTCAGATGCAAGAATATATGAGTCATCCTTCATACCGAGGCATAAAGGTTTAAGTCCAAGTGGGTCGCGGACACCGATTAACTTACGGGGACTTGCAATTACAAGTCCGTATGCACCTCTGATTTTGGCAGCCGTCTTCAGAATAGCTTCCTCGACAGTTGCTGAATGGACACGTTCCCTGGCAATATAATAAGCAATAACTTCGGAGTCTGTTGTCGTCTGGAAAATTGCTCCATTCATGGCAAGTTCATTTCTAAGTTCCTCAGTGTTTACAAGATTACCATTGTGTGCAAGTGCAAGTGTACCTTTTATATAGTTAAGAACAAGTGGCTGGGCGTTGTTCAATGAAGGTTCACCTGTCGTTGAATAGCGGACATGACCTACACCAAGGTTTCCTTTAAGTGAAGCGATGGTACTTTCTTTAAATACCTCGCTTACCAGTCCCATTCCCTTATGGACATCAACATTTCCTTTAGGGCCGGATGTGTCAGAAACTGCTATACCGCATGATTCCTGACCACGGTGTTGCAGTGATGAGAGCCCGTAGTAAATATACTGGGCCACATCATCACCATTTGGGTTAAACATTCCAAAGACACCACAGGCCTCTTTGATACGTTCAAAATCGTTCATCATCATTTCCTTCCGTCACAATAAATTTTATACGTAAAACAACAGCTGATCGTATGTTGGGTATGGAAGCTTAGAATCAGGGATAAGTGCTTCAGCCTCATTTGCCATAAGTCTTAACTCTTCCATCTTAGCCAATACATCCTTGTGGTAGCTGTCTGCCATTGCCTGCATTGTATCAAGAGAATCAGCAGCAGCAGTGAGCTTCTTAAGCTCTGCTACACCACCGGTGATAGCTGTATATGTCTTTGATAAAGATGTTACAAGAGCTTCCTCTGTCTCAGTTGAAAGAGAAGGCATAAATGCTTTCTTAGATGAAGCATTTGCAGCAATCTCTCCGGCGTATGCGCTGACAGCAGGGAGGAAATCCTTTGTAAGCATCTCTTCAAGAGTACGTGATTCAATACCTATAGTCTTTACATAGTTCTCAAGGAGAATCTCATAACGTGAGAAGATTTCTTCCTTTGTGAAAATGCTATGCTTTGTAAAGAGTTCAACGTTCTTGTCTGCGATAAACTGTGGCAGACAGTCAGGAGTTGAAGGAAGGTTATAAAGACCACGTGCAGCAGCTTCTGCAACCCACTCATCTGTGTATCCGTTGCCATTAAATATAACCTTTTTATGCTTCTTAATAGCTCTCTTTATAAGCTCATGAACTGCATGCTCCATATCTTCCGGTTTTGTTCCTTCAAGTTCTGTGTAGAACTGGTCAAGTGCCTCTGCAACTGCTGTGTTGAGAACCATATTAGGATTTGCAACTGAAGCAGAAGAACCGAGCATACGGAACTCAAATTTATTTCCTGTAAATGCAAACGGAGAAGTACGGTTACGGTCTGTGTTATCCTTGAAGAAATGAGGAAGCACATGAGCACCTGTCTCAAGCTGTATCTTTTCCTGCTTGCCGAAGTATGTATCGTTTTCAATTGATTCAAGAACTGCTGTAAGTTCATCACCAAGGAAAATTGAAACGATGGCAGGAGGAGCCTCATTACCGCCAAGACGATGGTCGTTTCCTGCACTTGTTGCCGAAACTCTCATTAAATCTGCATATTCGTCAACGGCTTTGATAACTGCCATAAGGAATACGAGGAACTGAATATTCTGAGCAGGTGTTGTTCCCGGATCAAGAAGGTTCTTACCATCATTTGTAGTCATTGACCAGTTGTTATGCTTACCGCTTCCGTTGATGCCCTCAAACGGCTTCTCATGAAGAAGACATACAAGACCATGTTTGTCAGCAACCTTTTTCATGATTTCCATTGTAAGCTGGTTGTGGTCAACTGCGATATTTGCTGTATCAAATACAGGTGCAAGCTCGTGCTGTGCAGGAGCAACCTCATTGTGCTTTGTCTTAGCAGGAATGCCAAGCTTCCAAAGCTCTTCATCAAGGTCATGCATATAAGCTGCAACTCTTGTCTTAAGGGCACCAAAGTAATGGTCTTCCATTTCCTGTCCCTTTGGAGCAGCTGCACCAAAAAGTGTTCTTCCGCAGAAAATTAAATCTTTTCTCTTTTTGTAGAGTTCTTTATCTACAAGGAAATATTCCTGCTCAGGACCTACTGTTGTAGAAACTCTTGTAACTGATTCATTGCCTAAGAGCTTAAGCATCTTAACAGCAGAGTTGCTTAATGCTTCCATAGAACGAAGGAGAGGAGTCTTCTTATCAAGAGCCTGACCGCCGTATGAGCAGAAAGCTGTAGGAATATATAATGTCCTATCTTTAATGAAAGCAGGAGATGTAGGATCCCATGCTGTATAACCTCTGGCCTCGAATGTAGCACGAAGACCGCCTGAAGGGAAACTTGAAGCATCAGGCTCACCCTTTACAAGTTCCTTGCCTGAAAAATCCATAATCACTTCACCATCACCTACAGGAGTGATAAAGCTGTCATGCTTCTCAGCAGTGAAACCGGTCATTGGCTGAAACCAGTGTGTAAAATGAGTAGCACCATTCTCGACTGCCCATTCCTTCATGGCAACGGCAACGGAATTAGCTACATCCAACTCTAAATGAGTTCCGTTTTCAATTGTTTTTCTAAGTGCCTTGTACATATCTTTCGGAAGCTTGTTACGCATCACCTTATCATTAAATACAAGACTTCCATATAAAGCTGGGATTTCTGTTGTCATAATGAATCTCCTTCCATATTGGATATTAATAAAAAAAAAGACGCTCTGAACCTAAGTTCAAAGCGCCTTTGCCTTTATGGGTTTTAGTATACTCGGATATTTTTAATTGTCAACCCTGAAATTTTAAAAAATTTTGGAGAGAATGAGTGGCTTCCTTATTAAATGCAAAAATTGGTTTTTAAAGAAAATGGAAAAAATCAAAAAAATGTTGACAAATTCCCAATTCCGTTACATAATGTAACAAATATAAAAAAATATTTTGACTGACAATGGCGTCAGAAACTCAGAGTGGTTTTGGGTTTCTGACGCCATTTTTGCGTAATGGAGGAAAATGTGATGGCAGTAAAATACGTTTTTGTAACAGGCGGCGTTGTATCAGGACTTGGCAAAGGAATTACGGCAGCCTCTCTTGGAAGACTGCTTAAAGCCAGAGGATATCAGGTTACAATGCAGAAGTTTGATCCATATATAAATGTGGACCCCGGAACGATGAACCCCATACAGCACGGAGAAGTCTATGTAACGGATGACGGCACGGAGACGGATCTGGATTTGGGACATTATGAAAGATTTATAGATGAAAACCTTGATAAAAATTCAAATGTTACAACAGGAAAGATATACTGGTCTGTTCTTCAGAAGGAGCGCCGGGGTGATTACGGCGGAGGAACGGTTCAGGTAATTCCTCATATTACTAATGAAATTAAAAGCCGGTTCTATAAGGGAAAAGATGATGAGGATAACCGGATTGCGATTATAGAAGTCGGTGGTACCGTGGGAGATATAGAGAGCCAGCCGTTCCTTGAGGCCATCAGACAGTTTCAGCATGAAGTAGGACATGAAAATGCCATCCTTATTCATGTAACATTGATACCTTATCTTAAGGCATCAGGGGAAATTAAAACAAAACCTACACAGCAGAGTGTTAAGGAGCTTCAGGGTATGGGACTCTGGCCGGATGTACTTGTGTGCAGAAGTGAGCAGCCGCTTCCAAAGGAAGTTAAAAAGAAGATTGCTCTTTTTTGCAATGTTCCGGAAAATCATGTATTACAGAATCTTGATGTTGAATATCTTTATGAAGCGCCATTGGCAATGGAGCAGGAGAATCTTGCACAGGTTGTATGTGAGTCACTTAACCTGGCATGTCCTGAGCCGGACCTTTCTGACTGGAGAGAGATGGTTGACAGCTTAAGACACCCTAAGGCAGAAGTTGAGATTGCAATGGTAGGAAAATATATACAGCTTCATGATGCATATTTAAGCGTTGTGGAAGCATTGAAGCATGGTGGTATTGCAGCAAGGGCAAGCGTGAAAATACGCTGGATAGATTCCGAGGAGCTGACAAAGGAAAATGCAGGATATATTCTGCAGGGAGTTGACGGCATCCTTGTACCGGGCGGTTTCGGCACAAGAGGAACAGAGGGAAAGATTGCGGCAATAGAGTATGCAAGAGAGCAGAAGATTCCATTCCTTGGAATATGTCTCGGAATGCAGATGGCGATAGTGGAATTTGCAAGAAATGTATTGGGATATAAGGATGCTCACAGTATTGAGCTTGCTCCTGATACAACACACCCGGTTATAGCGCTTATGGAAGAACAAAACGGTGTGGTAAATATCGGCGGTACTTTAAGACTTGGTGCATATCCGTGCAGGCTTAAGAAAGACAGTCTTGCTAACAGACTGTACGGCGAGGAGGAAATAAGTGAGCGCCATCGTCACCGTTATGAAGTAAACAATGATTATAGGGATGAATTGGAGAAGAACGGAATGACATTATCAGGTTTGTCGCCTGACGGAAGAATTGTAGAAATGATAGAGATTAGTGACCATCCGTATTTTATCGGAACACAGGGTCATCCGGAGTTTAAGTCAAGGCCGAATAAGGCACATCCGTTATTCAGAGGGCTGATACAGGCAGCAGTCACATACAGAGAACAGGAGGAACAGAAGTAATGAGTGAAAATCAGGGATTATACAGACAACAGTTTGAGCATGAGAACTGCGGAATCGGAGCAGTAGTAAACAGCAAAGGCATAAAGTCTCATAAGACAGTTGAGAATGCACTTCATATAGTTGAGAATCTTGAGCACAGAGCAGGAAAGGATGCAGAGGGAAAGACCGGTGACGGTGTAGGTATCCTTTTGCAGATTTGCCACAGCTTCTTTGAGAGAGAATGTGCAAAGCTCGGTTTTGCAATCGGAAAAGAGAGAGAGTACGGTATTGCTCAGGTTTTCTTTCCAAGTGATGAGCTTAAGTTCAAGCAGGCAAAGAAGATGTTTGAAATCATTGTAGACAAGGAAGGTCTTGAAATATTAGGTTACAGAGAGGTTCCTGTATTTGACAATGTTTTGGGAAGCAAGGCAAGAGAATGTATGCCTCACATTGTACAGATATTTATAAAGAAGCCTTTAAATGTGGAGAAGGGACTTGAGTTTGACAGAAAGCTCTACATTGCCAGAAGAGAATTTGAACAGAGTAACGACAATACATATGTGGTATCAATGTCAAGCAGAACCATAGTATACAAGGGTATGTTCCTTGTAGGACAGTTAAGGACATTTTATGCAGATTTGCAGGATAAGGCATATGAGTCGGCAATTGCACTTGTACATTCAAGATTCAGTACAAATACAAATCCAAGCTGGGAGAGAGCTCATCCAAACCGTTTTATCGTTCATAACGGTGAGATTAACACAATCCGCGGTAACGCAGATAAGATGCTTGCCCGTGAGGAGACAATGAAATCTGAGCTTTTGGAGGGCGAGCTTCACAAGATTCTGCCTGTTGTAGATACAAAGGGTTCGGATTCCGCAATGCTTGATAACACACTTGAGTTCCTTGTAATGAGCGGAATGGAGCTTCCTCTTGCCGTTATGATTACAATTCCGGAGCCATGGAGCAACAACAAGACTCTCAGTGATGACGAGAGAGATTTCTATCAGTATTATGCAACAATGATGGAGCCATGGGACGGACCGGCATCAATCGTTTTCTCAGACGGTGATTTAGTCGGTGCAGTTCTTGACAGAAACGGACTTCGTCCTTCAAGATATTATGTATTAAAGAACGGTGATGTAATTCTTGCATCAGAGGTGGGTGTACTGGAGCTTCCTGAGGAGGAAATAGTATTAAAGGAGCGTCTCCATCCAGGTAAAATGCTCCTTGTAGATACAACTAAGGGCAAGATTTACAATGATGACGAAGTAAAGGAAATGTATATAACAAAGCAGCCGTACGGTGAGTGGCTTGACAGCAATCTTGTTGAACTTAGGGATTTAAAGATTCCTAACAAGAGAGTGGAAAGCTATGACGATACACAGAGAAAGCAGCTTCAGAAGGCCTTTGGTTACACATATGAGGAGTACAAAAACTCCATAAGAAATATGGCTATAAACGGAAGTGAGGCAATTGCCGCAATGGGAACAGATATACCACTTGCCGCATTGTCAGAACATGAGCCGCCTCTGTTTGACTATTTCAAGCAGCTTTTCGCACAGGTAACAAATCCACCTATTGATGCCATAAGAGAGGAGATTGTCACAAGTACAACCATTTATGTTGGCAAGAAGGGAAATCTCTTAGAGGAGAAGGCAGAGAACTGTCAGGTATTAAAAATTCATAATCCGATACTTACAAATACGGATATGCTTAAAATAAAGGAAATGAAGCGTGAGGGCTTTAAGGTTTCCGTTGTGCCGATTACTTATTATAAGAGCACAAAGCTTGAGAGGGCAATCGACAGACTTTTCGTGGAGGTTGACAAGGCATACAGTGACGGAGCAAATATTCTTGTGCTTTCAGACAGAGGAGTTGATGAGAATCATGTGCCTATGCCGTCATTGCTTGCCGTATCTGCGGTTCACCAGCATCTTGTAAGAACAAAGAAGCAGACTTCACTTGCTCTTATTCTTGAGTCGGGAGAGCCGAGAGAGGTTCATCATTTTGCAACACTTCTCGGTTACGGTGCATGTGCGGTAAATCCTTATCTTGCACAGGATACAATTCAGGAGCTTATAGATGCGCACCTCATTGACAAGGATTACAATGCAGCTGTAAATGATTATAACAGCGCAATAATTCACGGCATTGTAAAGATTGCTTCAAAGATGGGTATATCAACCATTCAGTCATATCAGGGTGCAAAGATATTTGAGGCTATCGGCATTTCTGAGGAAGTTGTCGACAAATATTTCTCAGGTACAGTCAGCAGAGTCGGCGGTATCAATATGGAGGATATTGAGAGACAGGTGGAGAGCAGACATTCAAAGGCATTTGACCCACTTGGGCTTGAGACAGACTTCAGCCTTGACAGCGTAGGTAAGCATAAGAGAAGAAGCGGTGGTGAGGAGCACAGATATAATCCTCAGACTATTCATGCATTACAGCAGTCGACATGGACAGGAGATTATAACCTGTTTAAGCAGTATACTGCCATGGTTGACGGTGAGCAGTGCGGATATTTAAGAAGCCTTATGGATTTCAATTATCCAAAGGAGGGAATATCTATTGATGAGGTTGAAAGCGTCGATGAGATTGTAAAGAGATTTAAGACAGGTGCCATGTCTTACGGCTCTATTTCAAGAGAGGCACATGAAACTCTTGCAATAGCCATGAATCATCTTCATGGAAAGTCAAATACAGGTGAAGGCGGCGAGAGTGACGACAGACTGGACTCAGCAGGAAGTGACGAGGACAGATGTTCGGCAATCAAGCAGGTTGCATCAGGAAGATTTGGTGTCACAAGCAGATATCTTGTAAGCGCAAAGGAGATTCAGATAAAGATGGCACAGGGCGCAAAACCTGGCGAGGGCGGACACCTTCCTGCAAAGAAGGTTTACCCATGGGTTGCAAAGACAAGACATTCAACACCGGGTGTAAGTCTGATTTCACCTCCACCACATCACGATATATATTCTATTGAAGATTTGGCACAGCTTATTTATGACTTAAAGAATGCCAACAAGTATGCGGATATTTCCGTAAAGCTTGTATCTGAGGCAGGTGTAGGAACAATTGCGGCAGGTGTTGCAAAGGCAGGAGCGCAGACAGTTCTTATCTCAGGCTATGACGGCGGTACAGGTGCGGCACCTGAAAGCTCAATCCACAACGCAGGTCTTCCTTGGGAGCTTGGTCTTGCTGAGACACATCAGACACTTATCAAGAACGGTCTTAGAAACAGAGTACGCATTGAGACAGACGGAAAGCTTATGAGCGGAAGAGATGTTGCAATGGCAGCACTTCTCGGCGCAGAGGAATTCGGCTTTGCCACAGCTCCACTTGTAACAATGGGCTGTGTAATGATGAGAGTATGTAATCTTGATACATGTCCTGTAGGTGTGGCTACACAGAACCCTGAACTTAGAAAGAGATTTAAGGGTAAGCCGGAATATGTTGAAAACTTTATGAGATTTATTGCACAGGAGCTTCGTGAGTATATGGCTCGTCTGGGTGTTCATACAATCGACGAGATGGTTGGAAGAACTGACCTTTTAAAGGTAAAGGAAAATGCAAAGTCTGCCATGGCAGATAAGATGGACCTTAGCCAGATTCTCACAAATCCATATGCAGGAGACGGCGAGTGCGTAACATATCAGCCGGAGCAGAGCTACGATTTCGGTCTTGAGAATACTCTTGATGAGAAGGTTTTATTGAAGGAGCTTTCATCAGCAGTGAAGAAGGGAACAAAGGCTTCTATTGATGTGAAGGTCGGAAATACTGACAGAACCTTTGGTACAATTCTCGGTGCTGAGATTACAAGAAATCACAAGGACGGACTTCCTGATGATACAATCACAATCAATTGTACAGGAGCAGGCGGACAGAGCTTTGGAGCATTTATTCCAAAGGGTCTTACAATCAATCTCTGCGGTGATACAAATGATTACTACGGAAAAGGACTTTCAGGCGGAAAGCTTGTTGTATATCCTCCGAAGAACAGAGGCTACAAGGCAAGTGAGAATATTATTGCAGGAAATGTTGCATTATATGGTGCGACAAGCGGTAAGGTATTCATCAACGGTATTGCAGGTGAGAGATTTGCCGTAAGAAATTCAGGTGCTTACGCTGTAGTAGAGGGCGTAGGAGAGCATGGCTGTGAGTATATGACAGGCGGCAGGGTTGTTGTACTTGGAAGAACAGGAAAGAACTTTGCAGCCGGCATGAGCGGAGGTATTGCTTATGTTCTTGACGAGGACAGCCACCTTTACAGAAACCTTAATAAGGAAATGATTTCTATCGAAAAGGTAGAGAGCAAATACGATATTATGGAGCTTAAGGAGATGATAGCCGAGCATGTTGAGGCTACGGGCTCAGAGAGAGGAAAGCAGGTTCTTGATGCATTCGATGAGTATCTTCCTAAGTTTAAGAAGATTATTCCAAATGATTATAAGAAGATGATTGCCCTTTCTGCAAAGTTTGAGGAGAAGGGCATGGACAGTGAACAGGCACAGATGGAGGCATTCTATGAGAGCTTCCAGATGAAAGGAACGGAGGTGTAGGAAGATGGGAAAAGCAACAGGATTTTTAGAGTACGAGAGAAAGACTGCGGCAGCAGAACAGCCTTTAGAGAGAATAAAGCATTTCAATGAATTCCATACACCGCTGTCATTGGAGGAACAGCAGAAGCAGGGCGCCCGCTGTATGGAGTGCGGCGTGCCGTTCTGCCAGAGCGGTGATATGATTGCCGGTATGGCTTCAGGCTGTCCGCTTCACAATCTTGTACCGGAGACAAATGAGCTTGTGTACAGCGGAAACTGGAAGCATGCTTATGAGAGACTTACAAAGACTCATTGTTTCCCTGAGTTTACATGCCGTGTGTGTCCTGCACTTTGTGAGGCTGCATGTACATGTAATATAAACGGTAAGCCGGTGGCTACTAAGGAAAATGAGAGAGCCATCATTGAGACTGCATATAAGAATGGCTGGGTTCAGGCAAAGCCGCCGAAGGTAAGAACAGGAAAGACAGTTGCCGTAGTCGGAAGCGGCCCGGCAGGTCTTGCTGCAGCTTACTGGCTTAACAGAAGAGGCCACAATGTAACTGTATTTGAGAGACATGACAGAGTGGGAGGACTTCTCCGCTACGGTATACCTAACATGAAGCTTGAGAAAAGTGTCATAGACAGAAGAATAGCTCTCATGGAGGAGGAAGGTGTAGTCTTTAAGACAGGAATTAATGTTGGAAAGGACATTACGGCAAAGGAACTGACATCACAGTTTGACAGGGTAATCCTTGCCTGTGGTGCTTCAAATCCGAGAGATATAAATGTTCCGGGAAGGGACAGCGGAAACATTTATTTTGCAGTTGATTACCTTACCTCTGTAACAAAGAGTCTTCTTGACTCTGAGTTCAAGGACGGAAAGGCAATTTCGGCAAACGGTAAACACGTACTTGTAATCGGTGGCGGTGACACAGGTAATGACTGTGTGGGAACTGCAATTCGTCAGGGCGCAAAGTCGGTTACACAGCTTGAGATGATGCCAAAGCCGCCTGTGTGCAGGGCTGAGTCAAATCCATGGCCACAGTGGCCGAAGGTCTTAAAGACTGATTACGGTCAGGAGGAGGCTATCGCTGTATTTGGCAGTGACCCAAGAATTTACCAGACTACCGTTAAGGAGTTTGTAAAGGACAAGAGCGGTAAGGTAAAGAAGGCTGTCATCGTAAACCTTGAGCCGAAGAAGGACGAGAAGACAGGCAGAATGATGATGGTTCCTGTAGAGGGAAGCGAGAAGACCATTAATGCCGAGCTTGTTCTCATCGCTGCAGGCTTCCTTGGAAGTGAGAAGTATGTAACTGATGATTTCAAGGTTGCACTTGACGGCAGAACAAATGTGGAAACTGCAAAGGACAGCTACGAGACAAGCGTCAAAAATATATTTACCGCAGGTGATATGCACAGGGGACAGTCCCTGGTTGTATGGGCTATACAGGAAGGAAGAAGTGTGGCCAAGGCGGTGGATGAATCGCTGATGAAGTATAGTAATTTGATGTAGTGGCGCCAGCCGCATAGCGGATGGGTTTTACAAATGCAGGCGGAAGGTCTGTGAATAGTATGCTCATATAATTGCAAAGAGAAAAAGCATGTTTTATCAAATACTTGATGAAATATGCTTTTTTAATTATAATAATAAAAGGTTTATAAATATCAGATGATGAAGGAAACTGTCGCTTTCTTTTAAGAAAAGCGGCGATAAAAAAATAACTAAAAAGACACAAATGCAGTATGACAAAATTCTTGAATTTATGGAAGATGGAAAAGAGTATGGATTCATAAAGAGATAGGAGGACATATGAGAAAAGAGGCATCTGTAGAACAATGGAAAGTATTATATGAGGCAGCAACACGCATTAAGGAACTGAAACCATGGGAAAAGTTCTGGGATATGGATTTAATCGGCATCAGATATGGAACTGAAGAGGATATAGTTTTCTTCAGTATACTGGGACGAGGCGGAGATTGTTATGGAATATCCGTCTATGAAGGATACGAGGGATTGAATAGTTTCCTCATGATTACCATGCAGGAGAGTCTGAATCTGGCTTCGGAATATGTAATGTTTAATCAAAGAACGCTTACCTGTTATTGGGGAAATCGTGATGAATTGTCACAGAAACAAAGAAAAATTATTAAGGATTTGGGATATACATACCGTGGAAAAAATCAATGGCTGTATTTTATGTCCTTTGAGCCGGGATATTATCCATACAATATGGATGAGGAAGAAGTATTGCGCATGAGTGAATATTTGCAGGATTTGGAACTGGCACTGCGTTATTATGATGAAAAAGACATGCATGTTGATTTTGAAACAGGAAACATGTTTCTGTTTTCGTTTGATAAGGATAAACAAACATGGAGTTTTGGTGAAGAGCCACTGCCTTTTACAGCGTTTAAATTCGGAAATTTACTTATTACAGATAAAGAGTTACTTTCAGACCTGGCGAAAGTTCCGAAATGCAATGCTGTTTTGGAGGCAGATGTATCTGTGTTGGGCGCATCTGTTTCGGATAAAAAATATGATCGTCCCGCAAATCCGGCACTGTCATTATTAGGTGATGCGAATACAGGAACTATCATCAAGTTTGAAATGTTGGAACCGGAGGACGACGCGATAGCAATGCTGGCGGAAATACTGGTTGGTTTTATATTTCAATTTGGAGCACCGAAGGAGGTAAGGGTGTCTAATGTAATTGTTGAAGCCGGACTTGAACAAATATGTAATGTGTGTGGAGTTAAGCTTCGCAGAGTAAAAAGATTGCAGGGATTGGATGAATTTAAACAAAGCATACATAGATTTAGTTTATAATAGCTACAAATATGAGTAGGAATAACGTATTTTTTGCGAAAACATATTTTGAAATGCAAAATATGGCATAAGCCGGATAGAACTCATATTTCGCGGGGGTACAAATGAATAAGAAAATAGTTGAAAAAACATTAATCGAAAAAGGGTGGTCACACGACAAGAAGTACTGTGTCACCGATGAAAAAGGGAAAAAGTATCTGCTTCGTATTTCACCTATGGAAGAGCTTGAAAGTAAAAAAGCAGAATTTAAAAACATGAAGCAGGTTTATAAATTGGGTATTCCTATGTGTGAACCAATAGAATTCGGCACATGTGAAGAAGGTGTATATTCGCTGCAAGGCTGGATTGAGGGTCAGGACGCAGAAGAAGTTATCCCGACGCTTTCGGACAAACAGGCGTATGCTTATGGACTAAAAGCGGGGGAAATTCTTAAGAAGATTCACTCTATTCCCGCACCGGAAAATGTGGAGGATTGGGAAATATTTTTTAATCGAAAAATAGACAGAAAAATTGAGATGTATAATAAGTGCCAATTGAAATATGAAAATGGTGAGGCATTTATTAATCATATAGAGGCAAATCGCCATTTGCTGAAAAATCGTCCGCAAACTTATCAGCACGGAGATTATCATATTGGGAATCTGATGATTGATAATAAAGGGAATCTGGTAGTGATTGATTTTAACAGAAATGATTATGGAGATCCCTGGGAAGAATTTAACCGAATTGTCTGGTGTGCTCAAGTCTCGCCTTTATTTGCAACAGGAATGGTTGATGGCTATTTTGACGGTAATGTACCGATGGATTTTTGGAATCTGCTTGCACTGTATATTTCCAGCAATACATTGTCGTCATTGCCATGGGCAGTTCCCTTTGGACAGCGCCAGATTGATGTGATGGTTAATCAGGCAAACGACATTTTGCAATGGTATGATGGAATGAGGAATCCGGTACCTAACTGGTATGATACAGGGGGACGCTCCTTGATACAGGGGGACGCTTCCTGATACAGGGGGACGCTTCCTGATACGGAAGAACCGTCCCCAAAAAGTATTGACAAGAAAAAACTCAACCGCTATAATACAAAACATAAAAGGCAAAGGCGTCTTTATACGGAATAACTCTGTATAAAGACGCCCTTTTTTAGTAAGAAAGGAAATGTGATATGACAAATTATAGCAAAGCAGAGATACTTCAGATGGTTGAAGATGAGGGTGTCCAGTTCATTCGTCTTCAGTTTACGGGTTTGTTCGGAGTATTGAAAAATATAGCGATACCGGCGAGCAGACTGTGCAAGGCACTTGATAACCGCTGCAGCATAGATAAGGCAGCACTTGATGGATTTTCGGACGGTGAGGAGACCAATTTGTATTTGAGGCCTGACCTTAATACGTTCAGTATTCTTCCGTGGAGACCGCAGCAGGGGAAGGTTGCAAGATTCCTTTGTGACGTTGTGGACGAAAACGGACAGGAATATGAGGGAAGTTCGCGGTATATATTAAAGAAGGTAGTAGAGAAAGCCGCAGAAAAGGGATATACATTAAATATAAATCCTGAATGCGAGTTTTATTTATTTCATGTTGATGATAACGGACTGCCTACAACAATTACCCATGAAAAGGCGGGGTATCTTGATACATCACCTGTTGATTTGGGTGAAAATACAAGGCGTGACATTATATTGTCCCTTGAGGATATGGGATATGAGATTGATTCATCACATCATGAGATTGCACCTGCACAGCATGAGATAGATTTTACATTTGAAAATGCCATGAAGACGGCAGATAAGATAATGACATTTAAGATGGCAGTAAGAACAATCGCAAAAAGGTATGGACTTCAGGCAACATTTATGCCAAAGCCAAAGGCGGGAAGCAATGGCTCAGGAATGCATGTCAATATGCGCCTAATGAAGGACGGAAGAAATGTTTTGGCAGATGAAAACGGCGAACTTAGCAGTGAGGGTAAGGCGTTTATGGCAGGTATACTTAATCATATACCGGGTATGACGGCAGTGCTTAATCCGCTGGTCAATTCATATAAAAGGCTTGTGCCGGGTACGGGAGCACCTTCTGATGTGACCTGGTCAAGAAAACAGAGGAGCGCGCTTATCCATGTGAGAAAGCAGATGGGAGGAGCACTTGATTTAGAACTTAGAAGTCCGGATGCCGCATCTGATCCGTATCTTGTATTTGCCCTTTGTCTGGCAGCAGGTATGGACGGAATAGAAAATAAAACAGAGGCACCTGCAGAACTTACGGAAGACATACGAAATTTGTCGGAAGAAGAAAAGATAGACAGAGGCATAGAAAGTCTGCCGGAGAATCTTGGAGAGGCATTAAAAGCCATGAAAAAGGATAAACTGGTATGTGATACACTTGGGTCAGAATTTGCCGAAGGATACATGAAGGCAAAGAGAAAAGAGTGGAAGGGCTATCTTGAACAGATTTCTGAATGGGAATTAGAAAGATACCTTTATCTTGTATAATAGACATGCGCTATTAAAAGATGGAGGCGGCATATGAGTACGGTTGTAATAGTATTACAGAAACTGGAGGATTCAAAGAAAATCCAAAAGATTCTTATGAATCATGGATATACCGGGGTATTCACTTGTGCGACTGCAGCTTTAGCAATTCAGGAAATCAGTAATCACAGTCACGGGCTTGTTATCAGTGGTTACAGATTATCGGATATGTACTATCTGGATTTGAAGGAAAGTCTTCCTCAGAATTTTGAACTTCTTCTTATAGGCCCTCCAAATGTAGTAAGCGAGGCGGGGGCAGGAGAGTTGTCACTTACAACACCACTAAAGGTATTTGACCTGGTAAACACAGTTCAGATGATACTTGGTCAGATAGAGTGGCGTATCAAAAAGGAGAAAAAGAAGAAGGTCAGAACTGAGCAGGATGAGATGTATATAAGGAATGCGAAATGTCTTCTGATGGAGAGAAATCATCTGACAGAGGAGGAGGCATTCAGGTACATCCAGAAAAGCAGTATGAATAATAGTACAAATATGGTTGAGACTGCACAGATGATTTTGACATTGTTATACGAGGAAGCATAATTTTAGGGAAATATGCAGGACATAAAATGGCAAGGAGGATGTGGATATGGAGTTTGTCACAGGAATAATAGAGAGAGAAGACATAGAGCTTAAGGAGCTGTTGTTAAAAAATCAGGGTGACAGTGTAATTGTAGAGGGAGCTGTTCACAGTATACGAAATATGGGAGAGATAAGCTTCATTATCCTAAGAAAACGGGATGGTCTTATACAGACTGTTCTTGAGGAAAATAAATTGGACTGTCAGCCTGAGAAGGTAAGAGAGGGCGACTTTATCAGAGTCAGAGGTACCGTCAGGGATGAGGAGAGAGCACCTCACGGCAAGGAGATATGCATAGAAAATTATGAACATATTACAAAGATTTCTGAAGCCATGCCTATAGCCATTGATAAGTGGAAGCTCGGCACATCACTTGAAACAAAGCTTGACAACAGGGCATTAGTCCTCAGGAACATAAGAGAAAGAGCAAAGTTCCGTATTCAGGAGGCAATAGGCAGAGGCTTTAGGGAGTATCTGCAAAAGAATGGATTTACGGAGATACACACACCAAAGGTTGGTGCCAAGAGTGCCGAGGGCGGAGCAAACCTGTTCAAGCTGACATATTTCCACAGACCGGCAGTTTTGCAGCAGAGCCCCCAGTTATATAAACAGATGATGGTCGGTGTATTTGACAGAGTGTTTGAGGTAGGCCCCGTATTCAGAGCCGAGAAGCACAACACACGCCGCCATTTAAATGAATACACCAGTATGGACTTTGAGATGGGATATATAAACAGCTTTATGGATATATGTCAGATGGAAACAGGATTTTTACAATATACTATGGAGCTTCTTGAGAACGAATATGCTGACGAGTTAAAAATATTGAAAATAGACCTTCCGAAGGTCGACAAAATACCGTATGTAAGATTTGATGAGGCGAAAAAACTTGTGTCTGAAAAATACGGTAAAGCCATAAAGAATCCATTTGACTTAGAGCCTGAAGAGGAAGAACTCATCGGTAAATATTTTAAAGAAGAGTATGATTCAGACTTTGTATTTGTAACACATTATCCATCAAAGAAGAGACCGTTCTACGCAATGGACGACCCGGAGGATGAGCGCTATACCTTAAGCTTTGATTTGCTTTACAAGGGACTTGAGATAACAACCGGCGGACAGCGAATACATGAGCATCAGATGTTGTTAGATAAGCTTGAGAAAAAGGGAATGACGGAGGAAGGACTTGAAGACTACTTAAACGTATTCAAGTACGGAATGCCGCCGCACGGAGGTCTTGGAATCGGCTTAGAGCGACTCACAATGCAGCTTCTCGGCGAGGACAATGTAAGAGAAGCATGCCTCTTCCCACGCGATTTAAGCAGACTTACACCATAGGGAAATATGATATGATACAGGGGGACGCTCCCCGATACAGGGGGACGCTCCTTGATACAGAGGGACACTCCTCGATACAGGAGAACCGTCCCCAATGAAAGGAGATTAGGATGTTTAAGATAAATGAAAATTATTTGAAGTTACCGGGAAGCTATCTCTTCTCGACCATTGCAAAGAAGGTAAATGCATATTCAACCGCAAACCCTGACAAGAAGGTTATCCGCCTTGGTATAGGTGATGTCACACAGCCGCTTGCACCGGCAATCATCGATTCGCTTCACAAGGCTGTGGATGAGATGGGAAATGAGGCAGGCTTTCATGGATACGCACCTGATTTGGGTTATGAGTTTTTGAGAAATGCCATAGCAAAAAATGATTATGAGGCGAGAGGCTGTAACATAGCACCTGATGAGATATTCGTATCTGACGGAGCAAAGAGTGATTCGGGAAATATTCAGGAGATATTTGCAACAGACAATAAAATAGCAGTATGCGACCCTGTTTATCCTGTATATGTGGACACAAATGTCATGGCAGGAAGAACAGGAAGTTATGATATAAATACAGAAGTATGGAGCGACGTTATTTACATGCCATGTACGGCAGACAATAATTTCGCACCGGAGCTTCCGAAGGAAACGCCGGATATTATTTATCTCTGTTTCCCAAATAATCCTACGGGAGCAACCATCACAAAGGATGAGCTTCAGAAGTGGGTTGATTATGCCAATAAAAATGGCTGTGTCATTATTTATGATGCAGCGTACGAAGCATATATTTCAGAGGAGAATGTGCCACACAGCATTTATGAATGCGAGGGGGCAAGAACATGTGCCATAGAGCTTCATTCATTCTCTAAGAATGCGGGATTTACAGGACTTCGTCTGGGATACACAGTTGTGCCGAAGGATTTAAAGAGTGGAGATGTTATGCTTCATTCACTCTGGGCAAGAAGACACGGAACAAAGTATAACGGAGCCCCATATATTGTACAGCGTGCAGGAGAGGCAGTCTATTCCGAAGAGGGAAAGAAGCAGCTTAAGGAGCAGGTTGCGTATTATATGAACAACGCAAAATACATTTTAACCGGCCTTAAGGAAGCGGGTTACACAGTATCCGGCGGCGTAAATGCTCCGTATATATGGCTTAAGACACCGGATAAGATGACAAGCTGGCAGTTCTTTGATTATCTTCTTGAGAATGCCAATGTTGTGGGAACGCCGGGTTCAGGATTCGGACCTAACGGAGAAGGATATTTCAGACTGACAGCCTTTGGAACATACGAGAATACTGTGGAGGCAATAGACAGGATTAAGAAGTTATAACACTAAATGACAGTGACAAGGAGTGAATATTAATATGTCTGCGAAGAAAATAGATGATATGACCATGGACAACGTAGAGATACTTGCCAAGCTGGCACTTAGCAGTGATGAGCGGACAAAGGCCATGGAGGAAATGGAAAAAATTCTGGCATATGTTGATAAGTTAAATGAGCTTGACACAAGTGAAGTTGAACCGCTTGTTCATGTTATGCCGGGTGTAAATGTTTTTCGTGAGGATGAAGTGACTAATCCCGACGGAGCGGAGGAGTCTCTTAAGAATGCTCCTAAGAAAAAGGACAACCAGTACATGGTTCCAAAGACAGTATAGGAGGAAATGCTCATGGAAATTATGGAAATGACGGCGTTAGAGCTTGCCGAGAAAATAAAGACCGGACAGGTATCTGTAAAAGAAGCTGTGGAGACATATATCGACAGAATCAAAGAAGCAGACGGAAGTATCCATGCTTTTCTGACAGTATCGGGAGACGGTCTTGAAAAGAGAATAGAAGAAGTGCAAAAAGGCATTGAAGAAGGAAAATATACAGGAAAGCTTGCAGGTGTGCCTATTGCCGTTAAGGATAATATCTGTACAAATGGAATGAGAACAACATGTGCGTCAAAGATGCTTGAAAATTTTGTACCGACATACGACGCGGAGGCAGTGAGACGTCTTGAGGAAGCCGGAATGATAGTTATCGGAAAGACAAACATGGATGAGTTTGCCATGGGAAGTACCACAGAGACTTCTGCATTCGGTGCAACAAAAAATCCATGGAACACAGACCATGTTCCGGGCGGTTCGTCAGGCGGTTCCTGCGCGGCGGTGGCAGCAGGAGAGACACCTCTGGCACTTGGTTCAGATACAGGCGGTTCAATCAGACAGCCGTCAGCATACTGTGGTGTGACAGGTCTTAAGCCTACATACGGCAGAGTTTCAAGGTCAGGACTTATAGCGTACGCTTCGTCTCTTGACCAGATAGGACCGGTGGGAAGAAATGTGGCAGACTGTGCCGCACTTTATGAGATAATTGCAGGCCATGATGATAAAGACAGCACAAGCCTTGACAGAGCAGCAGAGGCTATAGGCAGTCTTGACGGAGCAGGCCTTAAAGGAAGAAAAATCGGTATACCAAAGGAGTATCTTGCAGAGGGAACCGACGAGGAGGTTAAGGCAGCAATCCTTAAAGCGGTATCGCAGATGGAGGAGGCAGGTGCTGTAGTAGAGTTCTTCTCACTTAAGATGGTTGATTACGTTATTCCGGCTTATTATATTATTGCCTGTGCAGAGGCAAGCTCAAATCTTGAAAGATTTGACGGTGTAAAATACGGTTACAGAAATATGGAAGCATCAGAGCTTCATGAGATGTATAAAAAGAGCAGGGCAGAAGGCTTTGGCGAGGAGGTAAAGAGAAGAATTCTCTTAGGTTCCTTTGTACTCAGTGCAGGCTATTATGATGCATATTATATTAAGGCATTAAAGACAAAGCGACTTATCAAAGAGGAGTTTGACAGAGCATTTGAGAAATATGACTGTATACTGGCTCCTGCTGCGCCGACTACTGCACCAAAGATTGGTACTTCTTTAAGCGACCCGTTGCAGATGTACTTAAGTGATATATACACTGTTGCAGTAAATCTTGCGGGACTGCCTGCCATTAGCATACCATGTGGCAAAGACAGCAACGGACTTCCTATAGGAATGCAGATGATAGGTGATTTGTTCAGTGAGGGTACAATCATAAATATGGCAGCAGCCTATGAGAAGCTTCGCGGAGAATACAAAATGGCATGGAAGGAGGTAATGTGATGGCTAAACAGTATGAAACAGTCATTGGTCTTGAGGTTCATGTGGAGCTTGCCACAAAGACAAAAATTTTCTGTGGATGTTCTACAAAATTCGGTGGTGCCGTCAATTCACATACCTGCCCTGTGTGTACAGGTATGCCGGGAGCATTACCGGTACTGAATAAACAGGTGGTGGAGTTCGCCATTGCCCTTGGAAATGCTACAAACTGTACCATAACAAAGTACTGCAGATTTGACAGAAAGAATTATTTCTATCCTGACAATCCTCAGAATTACCAGATTTCACAGCTTTATCTGCCAATATGCAGGGACGGACAGATTGAGATAGAGACGGGCGCGGGTAAGAAGACTGTCAGAATACACGAAATGCATATGGAGGAGGACGCCGGAAAACTCATCCATGATGAGTGGGAGGACTGCTCACTTGTGGACTATAACAGAAGCGGTGTGCCTCTTATAGAGATAGTTTCCGAGCCTGATATGCGTACGGCAGACGAGGTAATTGCTTATCTTGAGAAGCTTCGAATGATTTGTCAGTACCTTGGTGTATCCGACTGTAAGCTTCAGGAGGGTTCCATGAGAGCCGATGTAAACCTGTCGGTGAGAGAGGTTGGAAGCGACACCCTGGGAACAAGAACAGAGATGAAGAACTTAAACTCATTTAAGGCGATTCAGCACGCTATTGAGGGAGAGCGTGAGCGACAGATAGAGCTTTTGGAAGAAGGAAAAAAGGTCACACAGGAAACACGCCGTTGGGACGACAACAAGGAAGCATCATTTGCCATGCGTTCAAAGGAGGATGCAAAGGATTACAGATACTTCCCTGAGCCTGATTTACAGCCAATCGTCATTTCCGATGAGTGGATTAATTCCATTAAGGAAAGACAGCCTGAGTTCCAGAAGGAGAAGGCAGAGCGATATAAAAAGGAGTACGGATTATCGGACTATGATGCTGACATTCTCACACAGAACCGCCATATGGCAGATATGTTTGAGGAGACTGCAAAGCTCTGCGGCAATCCTAAGAAAGCGGCTAACTGGTTTATGGGCGAGGTGCTTCGTACCCTTAAGGACAAAGCCATGGACCCTGAGGAACTTACATTCTCACCAAAGAATCTTGCAGCCATTATAAAGGCCATGGATGAGGGCAAGATAAATCAGGGAAATGCCCAGAAGGTATTTGCCAAGGTATTTGAGGAAGATGTCGAGCCGTTAGCTTACATGGAGGAGCACGGACTAATGATGGTATCCGATACGGGAGCTATCGAGGCAGCAGTTTTGGAGGTGCTTGCAGAAAATCCAAATACTGTTGAGGAGTATCGAAGCGGTAAGGATAAGGTTCTTGGATTCCTTGTAGGCCAGGTAATGAAGAAGATGAAGGGCAAGGGTGATCCTGCCAAGGTAAATGAAATATTGAGAGAGAAGTTATAAATGGAATCGGCTAGTCTGGAAATTGTTTCAGATTAGCCGATTTTTGCAGGAATGGATGGTTTTAAATTTCCTACGATTATTGACAATATGAATTGATATTTATACAATAAATCTATATTTTACCAACTCGTAATACACCAACTTACGAGTTGGTAAAAAGAGAATGGGAGGATAAATCATGGGATATGAAGATTATTTAAAGAAAGCAAACGATATATTGACACTTGAGGAAGCTGATGACATACTTTCCCAGATTCAGAACAGTATAGACAGTTCGGATGAGGATGCAGCGGAGCTGTACAATGATTTCCTTGAAGGTGCATTTGCATATGCAAGTGTGCGAAGCGGCTGGCTGCTGCTGTCAAAAGAAGAGAAGATGGAGCAGGACAAGGGCAGAACTCTTAAGCATGACTCCGTTATTAACAGGGTAAATATACTGGCAAGATATCTTGAAAAGACAGGTAAGGATATTTCGTGGAGAGATAAATTAGGTGATTCAAGAAAGAGAATAGGAGATTTTGCGTGTTACGCGGCACTATTTTATGGACTGTCTGC
The DNA here is from genome assembly GCA_045126475.1 of Lachnospiraceae bacterium. GTDB lineage: Bacteria > Bacillota > Clostridia > Lachnospirales > Lachnospiraceae > SVEL01. The sequence continues at coordinate 27,209 of JBGVOL010000026.1, forward strand.
CAGATAGGCAAGTGGAGGGAAAAGTAAAATGAAAGATTCCTATGACGAAATATTACAAAAAACATTTGCCCATCCGGATATTGTAAAATATATGAAAGAGCTTTTATTGACTGAAATACAGACGGATGAGCGGGACGGGGCTGCAGACAAATTCAGGTTTAAATGGTAAGGTAGTAGGAATAGCAAAGAATGAAGAGAATTTTGTCTTTGATATAGGGACGGTTGAGGATACATATATATCCGTAGGAAAGTTTTACATGGAGGATAATGAAACCAGTATAAAAATAAAGGTAAATTATACCGGTGAGGAGTCGGTTGATAAGAGGATTGATAGGATAATTGCTTCGTTGAGGAGATAGCTTACAGTGCTGCGAAAATTTAAAATGGAAAATACGTTGATAATTCTAAAAAAAGAGCACATAATGTATTAAAACAGGGAGAGAAATTGATATGATATTAGAGAACAAATTGGGAATAACAGACTCCGCACAGCTTGCAAATGAAGAAGAAAGAATCAGCAAGAAGAAAGCTGCCCAAATGTTTGAAACGGGATATTTAGATAAGCTGAAAGCCGGTTCAGTGGAGTCACTTGTCATGATTCAGAAATATCTATTTGAAGAAATTTATGAATTTGCCGGACAAATACGTGAAGTCAATATTGCAAAAGGAAGTTTTAGATTTGCACCGGTGATGTATTTGGAAGAAGCATTGAAAAAAATTGAAAAGATGCCTCAGTCCACATATGATGAAATAATTGAAAAGTATGTGGAGATGAATGTGGCGCATCCTTTTAGAGAAGGAAACGGAAGAAGTACAAGAATATGGCTGGATCTTATATTAAAAAATGAGCTTGGAAAAGTTGTCGATTGGAGTCTGGTTGATAAGGATGATTACCTTCTTGCCATGGAGAGAAGTCCGATAAAAGATATTGAGATAAAATACCTTTTGAACGAAGCATTGACAGACAAAATAAATGACCGTGAAGTTTATATGAAGGGAATTGATCATAGTTACTATTATGAAGGATACACCACATATAAAACAGGCGAGTTGTAGAAGTAAAATGCTATTTAGTTACTATTCACAGTCCTTACACCTGCATTCGTAAAACCCATCCGCTATGCGTCTGGTCGCCGCTTTGAGGCTTTACGTTTTACTCATTTGGTGGAAGTTCCTGCTTCGCAGGTCTGATTTAGAAACATAAACAATTTCTTACATGCAAGCATGACGATATTGTTTATGTTTCTAAATCAACTGTGAATAGTAAACTTTTTTAATTAAAATTCTTTGTCACCTTTTGTCGTTTCCGCACGTCATATTTATGTAACGAATAAACGGAGGGAACGATAGATGGTATTCAGCAGTCTAAATTTTATATTTATTTTTTTACCAATACTTATCCTGTGTTATTATATTGCACCGTATAAGCTGAAAAACGGAGTATTGTTTTTTGGAAGTCTTATGTTTTACACAGCGGGTACGGTTACCCACCCGGAGCATCTGGTACTTTTATTATGTGCAGTGCTGGTGGATTTTCTGGTAGGTATAGGTATAGAACGGTATGAGAAGTATAAAAAGATAATTCTTGGCATGGGAATACTGTACCATCTGTTCTGGCTGTTCTGCTTTAAGTATGCGGGATTTGTATTTTCGTTGGAGTCGATTATACTGCCTGTAGGAATAAGCTTTTATACATTTCAGGGGATATCATATATTGCGGATGTGTATAAAAAAAGATTTCCCGCAGAGAAATCTATATTAAACGTGGGCGTGTACATATGCATGTTTCCACAGCTTATTGCAGGACCAATCGTGACCTATCCGGAAGTCAGGGAGCGCCTGTACAAGAGGAAATGTTCCAAAGAAGGGTTACTTGAGGGGATTGGAATGTTTGTTTTTGGATTAGGTTTGAAGGTTCTTCTGGCAAACAGGCTCGGAGGGTTGTGGGAGGATGTGCAGACCATAGGGTTTGACAGCATATCGACACCGCTTGCGTGGATGTCCATATTCGCATTCACATTCCAACTGTATTTTGATTTCTTTGGCTATTCAGTGATGGCCATTGGTCTTGGAAAAATGTTGGGATTTAAGCTTCCTGTCAATTTCTCACACCCTTATATGAGTCGTTCCATGACAGAATTCTGGCGCAACTGGCATATAACACTCGGAAGGTGGTTCAGGGAGTATGTATATATTCCTCTTGGAGGAAACAGAAAGGGAAAGCTTATTACATACAGAAACCTTTTAATAGTATGGCTTCTTACCGGAATATGGCATGGAGCAGGTTACAATTTTATTCTGTGGGGAGCAGTATTGTTTGTGCTCATAGCACTGGAGAAAAGCTTTTTCGGAAAATTCCTTGAGAGGCATCCGCTTATAGGTCATGCATATATGATTATATGTATTCCTCTGACATGGGCTGTATTTGCCATAACTGACATATCTCAGATAGGAGTTTTCTTTTCGCGGCTGTTTCCGTTTTTCGGTCAGGGAGTATGGTCAATATTCCGATATGATTATGTGAAATATGCGGATATTTACGGATTATTGCTGCTTGTGGGATTGCTGTTTTCAACAAGACTTCCGTATAAGCTTATGAAGAGGATTAAAAGCAAAGTGATTATATTTATAATATTGACAGCCATATTTGCAGGGTCAGTGTACTGCATGTGGATGGGTTTGAATGACCCGTTTTTATACTTCAGGTTTTAGGGGTGAGCAGCATGAATATAAAAAAGACAAACATCATAGTGATTGTTTTATGTATCATATATGTGCAGGCGGCATTTATTGTGGGAAAGGCCGTAGAGAAAAGCGAACAGGAAAAATTGACACAGGATTATGGAGAATGGATGGATGAAACGCTTCCGAGGGATGAAGAAACTTCGCAGGCAGAAGAAGATACAACCCCGGAGAAAGTAACCACACCGGAGGAAGATACAGCACCGGAGGGAGTAACCACCCCGGAGGGAGTAACCACACCGGAAGAAGACACCACACCGGAGGAAGATACAACCCCGGAAGAAGTCACAACAGAGGAAGATACCACAAAAAAGGATAACGGAAACATTTCTCCTGCTTCCATGGAAGATGCCCTGTTCATAGGCGATTCGAGAACCGTAGGATTGTCTGAATATTCAGGAATGACAGAGGCAACATTTTTTGCAGATGTGGGAATGAGCGTCTACAACATTGATAAAAAGGAAATAGTTGTTTCGGGAATCGGAAAAGTATCTTTTGAACAGTTGATAAATGGAAAGAAATATGGAAAAATATATCTGATGCTTGGAATAAATGAGCTGGGCTACAATCTTGAAAAGACAATGGAGCATTACGCACAATTGGTGCAGAGAATAAGGGATGCACAGCCGGATGCGGCAATATTTGTGCAGGCCAACCTCCATGTGACAAAGGATCGTTCCGATACCGATGCGGTATACAACAATTCAGTGATAAACCGGTTTAACGAAGGTGTGTCAAAAATAGCAGATAATGAAACTATATTCTATTTGGATGCAAATGTTCTCTTTGATGATGGCAACGGAAATCTGTCAAAGGATAAGAGTTATGATACGGCACACATTTTAGCGAAATATTATGTTCAATGGGCAGATTGGATTAAGGAACAGACGGCATCAGCTTTACAATGATGACAGGAAAGCCTGCAAGAAGGAGGTAACATCGTGCAGGATGAGAAGGAAATATTTTGCGAACTTATAAAGGAAAATGAGAAAGATATGTATTATCTTGCATTGAGTATATTAAGAAATGAACATGATGCGTATGACGCTATACAGGATGCCATTTTGAAAGCATATTGCAATATGGAAAGTCTCAGGAGCAGAAAGCATTTCAAATCATGGATAATGTCAATAGTACATAACACAGCTATAGAATATATAAGAAAGCATAAAGATACTGTGGATATAGATGATTTGGATGAACCTGACTGTAATGAAGGGACGGACACGGTTACAAAGATGGCACTGTGGGATGCAGTTAATAAACTCAGGCTGCCTTACAGAACAATAGTGATATTGTTCTATTATCAGGGGATGTCGGTAAGACAGATTTCAAATATAATGAAAAGTTCTGCACCTGCTGTGAGAAAGCAATTGTCGCGGGCCAGAGAAATGCTTGCCACACTTCTGGATAAGGAGGATTTTGTATGAGACGAAAAGAATTTGATAAAAAACTTAGAGCGTTGGCATTATCGGATAATCTTCAGGTGCCTGACGGTGTAAAAATGTCGATTGACAAAACTCTTGAAGGTCTTCCTGACAAGGAAAAAAGACATTTCAAGGGGTATGCCATGAGAACGGTATTAGCTGCAGCATGTGCGGTATTTATCCTCTTGTTTGTCATGCCCAATGTAAGTCCGGCATATGCAGAGGCTCTAAAGGATGTACCAATTATAGGAGATATTGTAAAGGTATTTACAATACGTGATGATGAGTACAGTGATGAATATCACGAACTGAAAGCAAATGTACCGGTGATTGAAGACAAGGAAAATGAGGCGGCAGCAGAGCTTATCAATAAGGATATTGCAGAGCTTACAGACAGAATAATAAGTGAATTTTATAAGGAATTGGAAGCTGTAGGAGATAACGGACACAGTTCAGTATATATAGATTATGAGATTGTGCGGGATACAGAGAGATGGTTCAGTCTGAAACTCAGTGTGTGTCAGGTAGCAGGAAGCGGTAATATTTACTACAGATATTACCACATTGACAGAAAAAGCGGAGAGTATGTAAAACTGTCAGACATGTTTAAGGATGACAGCTACAGACAAGTGCTGGCAGAAGAAATTCGCAGCCAGATGCGTGAGATAATGGAAAACGATTCCAAAAAAGTATATTGGATTGACGATAAGGGAATCGGATACGAGTTTACAATACTTGATGCCGACCAGGAATTCTTCTTTGATGATAACGGCAATCTGGTAATAGTGTTTGACAAGTATGAAGTTACACCGGGATACATGGGATGTCCTGAATTTACCATGCCAAAAGAAGTATATTCAAATCTTCTGAAAGATGAGTTTAGAGACATATCGTAAAAGCGTCAATTTGATTACCCTGCTTTGGAATGTAAATAAAACATAAAATACTAACAATGTTATAAAATCATAACATCGCACATTGACATTACGGTTTTTTATGATAGAATTATAGTAGGAAGAAATGGAGGGATAATCATGAATGAATTGTTAGGTAGCCGTATCAAGGCATTGAGAGGTGCGAAAAATTTCACACAAGAGCAGATTGCAGACCAGATTGGTGTGAGCAGACAGAAATATGCCCGTATCGAGAGTGGTGCAAATAGCATTACATTAGATATCCTTTCTAAAATAGCGGAAGTACTTGATTTGACTGTAGGTGATATCACAAGGGTACTCGATGAGGCTCCGGTTGTTGCGTATCGAGTTGGAACCGAAGATAGTTCTTCAGAAAAGATATTTGATATGATTGACCTCTTTTATGCAAATAAACGTCTGTATGCAAAACTTCAGCATAAGGACATGTCATAAAGGAGGTTACTTATGCGGGAGAGTAGAAGAAGAGAAATACGAATAGAAGCTGACACATTTAGGGGTAAATGTAAGCTAAGCCGCTATGGCATTATTGACTTATTCAAGGATTGTGAACGATTGGGATATAAGCTGTTGCGATATCCCTTGGGAGAAACAGCAGATTTAGGTTTTGCACTATTAAAGGACAATGATATTATAATTTTTACTAACACTTGTAGCCGATTGTCCAGAGAAATATTTACTTTGGCACATGAGATAGGACATACAATACTTCATATGAATGGGGAGGCCTCTTTTATTGACGATAGTATCACTATATCGGGAAGAAACACAGACGAAAAAGAACAGGAAGCAAATTATTTTGCAGCGTGTTTACTGATGCCTGCGGATAATGTGAAGAAGTTTATAGATTTAGAGATAGCAGGTTTCAATAAAGATGGATTATCTGCACTGGATATTGCAAGAATAATGTCTGAATTTAACGTAAGCTTTGATATGACATTAAACCGACTGGAAAATCTCGGAATAATCAATACAAATGAGAAATTGAAGCTTGACAATGAACGCAATGAAAAGAGGGTCGGAAATCTCCTTAAAAGTGTAGGTGGTAATTCGAAACTTAATGTTCCGAGCACAGATATTGATATTCCTTATGAGTACATTGATTATGTAATATACAATTATAATCATAATGCTATTCCAAAGGAAACGCTTGAGCGCGTATTGGATTGTTACCACTTGAGCTTAGAGGATATTAGTGACAGGTTAGTGGATAATCAAGGTTGTGATGAAGAAAATCTTGATGCATTGATAGGAGGTCTGACAGATTGAGAGCCTCTTTAGATATCAATGTTGAATTGAACAATCATGGGAAGGATGTTTTGGAAAAGGTTGATGCCGATATTGCTTCCGGTAAGATCGAAATATATTGCGATATCTTGTGGGTATGGTTGACGAAAAAGAAACAGTTAAGGACTTTAACTCAATCAATAATGCTTCAAATCTGAATTGGGCATTCAGTAGCCAATTGACAAAGTTTATAAAACGTTTTTGGAATAATCCATACAGAAAAGAAGATACAGCATGGATTCAAAAGTTAGCTAATGAAAACGCCATAAATGTAAAGGAAAAGCTATTAGCATTACGAAAATTGATATAATATAAAAAAATTGCGTTGACTTGTTAAAAATAATTCAGAGGAGATAAGGGTGGCAGATAAGAACCGGATAGAAATAAAAAATTCAAATTCATGGTATTTTCATGATTTATTGGGCAGGCTGCTACAGACCCATGGGGTGTCGGGCAGTGAAATATGTGAAGGTCTCTGCTCAGTGAGTATGATGAGCAGAATAATTGCAGGGGAGAGAATTCCCGGCAAGATGATGAGAGACCGTCTGATAGAACGGTTGGGAGTTGCTGACGTAAGAAATGAAAACTTTTTAGCATACGATGAGCATGAGAGATGGAAGTACAGACAGCAGATAATTAAGAGCATCGATGATGAAGAGTATGACAGTGCGGCAGAGCTTCTTGAAAAATACGTTGAAAATAAATTCGAGAATAATGTTGAAAAGCAGTTTTACATAAACATGAAGATTCAGATTATGATAAATCAGGGTGGGAACAGCGAAGAAATCGGAGAGCTGCTAAAAGAGGCAGTATTGCTTACCGTACCTGATATAGATAACAGGAATATAGGTGAACTGCGCCTTTCCGTAAAGGAACTGGACTTAATTCTGGAATATGAAAAATACATGCATGCAGATAAACTTGCGGATAGATGTGAAGAAATTATATCATATGTAAATAGTGCAGATATGGATACTCAGTCAAGGGCAAAAATAATACCTAAAGTAATGTATTATCAGTGTGAAGCCATGAGGAAGCAGGAATCTCCAGACTATCATCAAATGTTAAAAAGATGTAATCAGGGAATTGAAAGTCTGAGAGATTCCGCGAAAATGTATTATATGTGGGAGTTACTGAAAGAAAGAGACTTAATATATGCACAGTGGATTAAACTTCTTGAGTGTGCAGGAGATGTGGACAAGGCAGAGAGATTTCGTGTTTTGCAGAGGGAGAATACGAGGTGGGCAGAAGTTATTGAGGATATCTACATGCAGTGCGGAGTTGAACCGCAGATGAAAAATAACTGCCACTTGTATTTTCAGCAGGCAGTATACTGTATAAATGATGTGATAAGATGCAGAAGAGAAATGATGGGACTCAGCAAAAAGGAGCTTAGTGAGGGAATATGTGATGAGAGAACCATAGGACGTGTGGAGAATCACAAGACTAAGATACAGATGGCAATTGTAAAGCAGATATTTGAAAGACTGAATTTGGCAGGAGAATATCAGAGAGTCGATATAGTTACAGATAATCCTGATATGTTAAAGGTGTTGGAAAGAGTAGTCAGATATAGTAACAACTATGACTATGAAGATGAATGGAAATGTCTTGATGAACTTGAGGCATCTATAGATATGGATATACCATTAAACAGGCAGTTTATAAAAAGGCAGAGGGCATTAAATAGGTATTATGCAGGGGAAACTGGAAAAGATGAGGCAGTGCAACAGGTTTTAGAGGCCTTGGAGTATACAATATGTTTTGAATCATTAATGAAGAGCAATGAATTAGTGTTAACAGTAGGAGAGAGCACCTGTATCTACCAGTTAGCAATATTGACAGGAAAGAAATATATAAATAAGTATTTTGATTTTTTGAAACAGCTATGTGAGCAGTATGAACAAAGCGAAACGGTTGGAGAACATATTGGAAGATATGAGCTGATTATGACCGCAGTAGCAAGTGTGTTAGGGAATATCGATAATTTTGAAGAATCAGATGCCCTAAGTAGAAAAATAACATATTTTAGTGTTCGATACAGAAGGATGAACATACTTCATAAAAACATTTACTGCATTGCATGGAATTATAATGAACGCAAACTCAAAGGAATTGCAGTTGCGAATACCTTTGAGTTTGATAAATTGCTAGATAAATGTGTTTTGTTAAGTCATCTTACAAAATCATCTCATTATGAAAGGTTTTATAAAGATAAGATAAATAAACTTGTGAGATAAATAAATTAATTATACTCTTGAACGAAATCATCACTATCATCTAAAACAGAAATAGGATTTTCTTCCTGTGGAATAGAATGAATACTTTTTAGTGTTAAACAGTTTATACAAAGTAAGGTTGAACATATTAATGTCATTAATGATTTGATTAGTGTTTTTTTCATTAGAATAATCTCCTTCTTATGTGTTTTTACGAGAGCAGTATATAGTGATGAACAAGTAAAAACAATAGCCAGAGTTGTCAATAAAGAAGTTATATTGATTGACAGCTTTGGCTATTGTTGATTGGTTTGGTGGATGATAGTATACGAATACAGGGTGTTGCCTTGAATAAAAATAAGGAGGATAAATTCATGACAGTAATTTGTGAGAAGAAAACATCTTTAGAAGAAATGTTAGATGTTTTTGGATGTGCAGCTACAGCGTCTAATCGTAATTGTGCACTCATTTGTATTGCAGCATAGACATTAAATTAAAGGGAGCTTTGGCTCCCTGATTTTATGGAGAAAGATTATGTATTATATACCGGGATATGTATTAGAAAGAGATATAGATTGTTATAATGTAAATCTTCAGTCTATTATTCACCAAAATGAAATACAGTTGGGAGAAAAGGAGATTATTGAAGAATACAGAACTATAAAAAAAAGTGGAACTAAAAAAATAGAATCCAAATTGGAAAAATTTTTATATGAACAGGAAATGTTATGCAGTGAATTGGAGCTGAAGAACATTAATGAACGTTTTAGGAAAACGATGCGTAGTAAAATGATTCTTACTATAATGCCAACAGAGAACTGCAATTTTAATTGTGCATATTGTTACGAGAAACATGATAATACGGTAATGGGTAAGAATGTAATTGAAGGGATTAAAAAATTTCTATATTCCAAATCCTTAGAAATAAACAAAATCGATATAAGTTGGTTTGGGGGAGAACCAACTTTAAGAGAGAATATCGTTGTTGAAATAAGTGAATATATGAAAAAATTGGTAGAGGAAAGAAATACTATCATATATACAGGCTCAATGACCACTAATGGTTATCTGCTGGATGAAAGAAGATTCAAAAGATTTTTGAGTTTGGGAATAAACAACTATCAGATTACTCTTGATGGGTTCAATCATGATAAAACAAGACCATTAAAAGATGGAAGTCCCACATTGGAAAAAATATTGGGTAATTTAAGACAGATATCACGTCTGCCGGAGCAATATCATTTTAAGATTATTCTTAGGAGAAATATATTGCCCGATGATGGCATGGAATGGTATGATTACCTTAATAAAGAATTTGGAGATGACAAAAGGTTCTCAATACTTGTCAGAACTGTTGGAGATTTTGGGGGAGAAAGTGTTAAAAAGATGAATATAATATCTGAATCAGATATAAATAAAGTTTTAAGAGCACATTGTGATTATATTAGGAGATTAAAGATAAAATTAGAAAATGAGGTTGTCGATAATGAAGAAGTTCCCCTTTCAAAGATATGTTATGCATCATTTCCAAACGGATTTGTTTTTAGAACAAACGGAAATATAGAAAAATGTACTATATCCTTGGGAAATGAGAAAAATGTTGTTGGAAAGGTGGATAGTAATGGACAAGTAATCATTGATGAGGAACAGAATATGCAATGGAGCGGAACATATACAGATACAGAATGTTATCGTTGTAAATCGTTTCTAAGTTGCAATAATTTAATGTGTCCTCAGAAAAATATAATTAGAAACACAAAGAAGGTATGCAGTAGATAAGGGGTATGTACATGAAAAAATATTTGAAAAAAGAATGGAAATTAGTTACTGTCACAGTGATTCTGTGCGGAATACTGATGCTTATAAAGGGTACTGCATCTCTTATTCAGATGAGGATGTTTGACTATATCATAGAAGGAGATTTAAAAGGGGTATTTATTTTCCTTGGAATTATATCTTTGACATGGATTGCGTTTTTTGCACTTTCTCTTATGGAATGTAAGACAGAAACAAAAGTTGTTGCAAGAATGAATAACCAGGTCAGGGAGGACATTTCATCTAAAATTTTAAAAAGAGATTTTGGTAAGTTCAGACAAAATAATACAGGTGAATATTTATCATGGTATATTAATGATGTCAATCAGATAGAGAATCTGGGATTTAGAACTTTTTTTGAAACCTGTTTTTATGTTTTTTCATTGGTAGTGGGAGCGTTGATGCTTCTTGCATATCACTGGCTGTTGTTGGTTATGTCAGTTGTTTCGGCACTTATAACCATTTTTGTATCAAAGAAAATGGACAAGTACCTTCAGAGGGGGTCAAAAAAAGTATCTAAGATGATGGAAGTATTTTCCGAGAGAACGAAAGAACAGATATCAGGTTTTTCTGTTTTAAGAAGCTTTGGCCTTTTATCATCGTATAAGAGTAACGTAAATAAAGAAAGCAATATACTGGAGAGTGGGAAAAGAGACTTTGAAGTAACAAAGGAGAAATGCAGTCTGGTGGTAAACGTTTCAAACACTATTGTAAATATGTGTACCAACATGTTACTGTTTACGCTGGCAATTGTGGGAATTGTACCACTAAACATTATATTTGGAGGAACAAATCTGGTAGCAATGGTTTCCCAGGCCACATCGTCATTTGGAACACTTCGTATGAAGCTTTCTTCATCAAAGCCGTATTTTGAAAAAATTGAAACAGGGGAAACGGCCAAAGATTCCAAAAAGGAGATGGCTACACTTGTATCCGATATCTCCATTGAAAACGTATCATTTTCATATGAAGATAAGGAAATACTGAAGAATTTAAGTTTGAAATTCTCTAAAAATAAAAAGTATGCCCTTGTCGGAGAGTCCGGTTCAGGAAAGACAACTATATTCCGTCTTATTCTCGGATATCTGGAAAAATATGACGGGAAAGTACTGTTTGACGGCGAAGAGATTGGAAATTTTGACCCGGATTCAATACAGAAACAGATAGCATATATTGAACAGGAAGTATTTCTCTTTAATACAAGCATCAGGGAAAATATAACACTTGGAATGGATTTTAAAGAGGAAGATTTGAGAAAAGCCATAAAGGATAGCGCATTGGAAGCAGATATTGAGGGCTTTGAAGAAGGAATAGATACAGTGGTCGGTGAAAACGGAAACAAATTATCGGGAGGCCAGCGTCAGCGAGTTGCAATTGCAAGAGCACTTTTACATAATCGTTCCATTCTTCTGGTAGACGAAGGAACATCTGCCCTTGACAGGAAAAATGCACAGATGGTCGAGAATTGTCTTTTAAATAATAAAGACCTCACACTTATTTTAATTAGCCACAATCTGTCAGAGGAACAGCGGGAAAAATTTGATGCTATCTATGAAATAAAGAAAAACCGATCTTGTGAAAATTAAAAAGGAAATAAATGTTTTGGAAATAATCAGGGCAGGTTTGTCAGGAGACAGACCTGCCCTGATTATTGTTGCTTATGAAAGATACAAATAATCGCAGCATCCGGTGGAAGTCATTTTTAAATTTATCTTGTTAAATTTCAGTATATTTTGTATACTATTCATAAGTGAAAATGTTTATAAGGAACACCGTGGACTGTTGTGTTATTTGTCAGCTAAAAAGGGGGAAATCAGAACATTGGAAAATGCAAGAGAGCTTTTTTTTATCAATAAAGAAGATATGGAGATGAATGCAGAAGTAACTGCAAACAGATATACATTAAAATGCATGCATGTAACCCTTGGAATGCTGACGGTTGTATGGGTGCTTAATATACTGAATATTTTTACGATTAACAGGCAGGTTATGACATTGACATATGTACTTGCACTTATTATATATGCGACAGGAATTGTTGTGTGCAGGGTGTTTGGCATCGCAAAGAGCTGGATGAAATATTATCTGATAACCTGGGTGAGTCTTACACTGACTGTGATTACCACATTACTCACATATCACGCAGTACTTGGCTGTATGATACCGATAATCTATGCATCCATGTATTCCTCAAAGAAGCTTGCCGCGTATACATATTTTTTAACGGTAGTAAGTATTGCGGTTTCGGTATATGTGGGATACTATTTTGGTATATGTGATGCAAACATGGTTCTGCTGACGGGAGAGCCCCTTGCAAAATATATTACAGAGGATAAAACATTTGCACTAAATTATATAAATGACAATCCGGTGTGGACGCTGAGCCTCTTTTTTGTATTGCCGCGTTGTATGATTTGTGCAGTTATAAGCAAAGTATCAGGCAGTGTGTCAGACATCATACGGTCAAATATGAAAAATGCAAGCAGGATGAAAAACCTGGCAGAGATAGACGGTATGACAGGCGTATATAACAGAAGCAAATATCTTGATGTTATATCAAATTCTTATAGAGAAGAGAACAGCATTGCAGTTATTTTCTGGGATATTAATAATCTTAAGACGGTAAATGACAACATGGGACACGAGCATGGCGACAGAATGATAGTTACCATGGCAGAGTCACTGAAAAAGATAGCATCAGATAATGCGAAGGCCTATCGTGTAGGCGGAGATGAGTTCGTCATGATTATGAGCGGCAGTGATGAGAATGACGTCAAAAGAAAGATAAAAGAGTGGCGGACGGAACTTGATGTATTAAATGAGAAAGCTGAGGAGCCGATTTCGGTGTCAGTAGGATATGCCTGCGGAAAAGGAAAATATATAGAAGATATTATTAATGAAGCAGACAGAATGATGTATAAGGACAAGGAACAATATCACAACAGCAGAAATAGCAAATGAGAATGAGCAGACAAGGAGGAAGGGAAATGAAAAAGGTACTGGTAGTAGACGACACAAAATCAATACTCAAAATGGTGAAGTTTGTATTAAATGACCATTATGATGTATATCTTTCAAATACAGGTGAACTTGCACTGGAGATTCTTGAGAGAAAACCCATAGACATAGTTCTTATGGATGTGGACATGCCGGATATGGATGGAGTTGAGACCGTTCAGAAAATCAGGGAGATGGAGAATATAAAAGATATTCCGGTTATGTTTTTTACTGCTATGGCATCAAAAGAGACAGTTGAGAGGTGTATGGCTGTAGGCATGGTTGATTATATTGTAAAGCCGTACAAACCGGAGGAACTGTTGGAGCGTCTTGAGAAATTCTTCAAAAAGACAACATATATTCCGCCTGAGAATGGAAATGGAAATTACGACAAGAATGATGGAGAATAACAGAGACAGTCTTTACAGTAAATTGAATAGCTACAAGACAAGTGGGATTTATCCGTTTCATATGCCGGGACATAAGCGCATGTCCCGTATGACGGAGAATCCCTACAGTTATGATATAACGGAAATAGACGGATTTGACAATCTCCATCATGCACGGGGAATACTTCGTGAGTCCATGGACATGGCATCCGAATTTTATGGTACGAAGAGGACATATTATCTTGTAAACGGAAGCACATGTGGGATTCTGGCGGCCATTTCATCCTGTGTCAGACAGGGCGGGAAGATACTGATGGCGAGAAACTGCCATAAGGCTGTCTACAACGCCGTGTATTTAAGAGGACTTGATGCAAAGTATGTGTATCCGAGAGCCATAGACGGCATGACCATGTCGGGAGGAATCCACCCGAGAGATGTGGAGGAGATTTTAAATGAAAATCCCGATACGGAGGCAGTCATCATAACGTCACCTACATATGAGGGAATTGTTTCATATGTGGAGGCAGTTGCCAAAGTGGTTCATGGCCATAACATACCGCTTATCGTTGATGAGGCTCATGGGGCCCATTTCGGCATGAGCGAGTATTTTCCGAAAACAGCAATAGAGTGTGGTGCCGATATAGTCATTCAGAGTGTTCATAAGACACTGCCGTCAATGACCCAGACGGCGCTGCTTCATGTGTGCAGTGATATGCCTGACATGGCAAAGATAGAAAGATTTCTTTCCATTTACCAGTCAAGCAGTCCGTCCTATGTCCTTATGGCAAGCATAGACGGATGCATAAGGGATATCATTGAAAATGGTCCGGAAGGCTTCTCCGGTTATGTGGCAAGGCTGAAGGAATTCAGAAAGCAGACAGAAAAATTTACCCATATAAAACTTCTTGATAAAGGTATTCTTGGAAAAAGCGGAGTATACGACCTTGATGAAGGAAAACTTGTCATTGTGGTAAACAGTAAAAAATACAGTGGCAATGACCTGTACAGAGAGCTTCTTCAGAAGTACAATCTTCAGATGGAGATGGCAGCTTCCGATTATGTTATTGCCATGACATCTCTTATGGACAGTGACGAGGGATTTGAAAGATTATATAAGGCATTGGAAAATATCGACAGAAATATCCGCATAGATGAAGGATATGGAGAAAATGCGTCTGAGCCTTTTGCTGAAAAAGAAGTCTATGAAAAGAAGACGGCTGTTGTGTGCATGCAGGTAAGCGAGGCACTTGATTCGGAGATGGAATCGGTGGATTTTGTCGGATGCAGCGGTAGGATTGCCGGAGAGTATGTCTATTTATATCCGCCGGGAATACCTGTTATCGTTCCCGGAGAAATGATAGAAAAGGGAACCATCGATTATCTCATACAGTGTAAGGAACAGGGCCTTGAGGTTCAGGGACAGGCTGATGATACACTAAAAAACATTATGGTTATTAAAGAAAATTGGAAGGGATTTAACTATGGGAAAAATATATTACCTGATGGGCAAAAGTTCGTCGGGGAAGGATACCATGTTTAAAAAACTTATAGAGGATAAGGAACTTGCCCTTAAGACGATAGTCGGTTATACCACAAGACCCATGAGGGAGGGAGAGACCGAAGGAGTTGAGTATCATTTCGTAGACGAGGACACAATGAGAAGTCTTGAGAATCAGGGCAGGGTAATAGAGCGGAGAAGTTATAGCACTGTTCACGGCATATGGAATTATTTCACAGTTGATGACGGACAGATTGAACCGGAAGGTGAAGACAAATATCTTCTCATCGGAACACTTGAGTCCTACGAGAAAGTCAGAAATTACTTTGGAGAAAAGTGTCTTGTGCCACTCTACATCACAGTGGATGACGGAGAAAGACTGCAGCGGGCATTAGACAGGGAGCGCACTCAGGACAAGCCCCGATATGCAGAGATGTGCAGGCGTTTTCTCGCTGACGAAAAAGACTTTTCCGAGGAGAATATAGCAAGGTGCGGCATAGACAAAAGGTATGAGAATAATGATCTCGACAGGTGTTTTGAAGAACTTAAAAATGTTATACTTAATGTGTAGGTATATGACCATATAAATTGAAACGGGGAGGTGAACTTATGGACAATATGGATATGCGCATCTCGGAACTGCTTAATGCAAACAGGGCAGAAGCACCGAAATATACAAAAGAGAATGACGGAGCGTTTAAGTTTACGCTTATAAGCAATATTCAGGAAGCAGATGTACAGGCAAAGGTAAGCGCCCTTGTCAATGAGATTTCAGAGCAGGGAAAGAAGATTTCAAAGAGAACCGATGTCAGGGATATGAAGCGCTACAGGGAGCTTATAAAGTCATTTTTAAGTGAGGTCGTGTACAGAAGTCATAAGTTCTCCAGAGAAAATTTCCTGGACAGACGAGGAAGGCACAGAGTTTACGGTATTATCAGACTTATCGATGAGAATCTTGATGAACTTGCGGAGGAACTCTTAAAAGATGAAAAAGACAATCTTGCCATACTGACAAAGGTCGGAGAAATAGAGGGACTTCTCCTTGATATTCTGACTTAGGAGGATAGAGACAATGGCTGGATTTAAAGATATAATCGGGCAGGAGGGCATCGTTGCCCACATGAAAAAAGCAATAGAGGGTCGTACTGTGTCCCATGCATATATATTAAACGGGGAATCAGGCATGGGCAAGAAGCTCATGGCTGACGTGTTCTCCACTGCACTGCAATGTGAGAAGGGCGGAAGTGAGCCGTGTATGGAGTGCCGAAGCTGCAAACAGGCAGCAGGCCGCAACCACCCTGATATCAAGTGGATAACCCACGAGAAGCCGGCAAGCATCTCCGTGGAGGAGATAAGGGAGCAACTTGTAAATGATATGGCCATAAAGCCATATTCGGGCAAGTACAAGATATATATTATAGACGAGGGGGAGAAGATGACACCTGCGGCGCAGAATACCCTTCTTAAGACCATTGAGGAGCCGCCGTCATACGGAGTGATAATTATTCTCACTGCCAACAGGGAGATGCTTCTTCAGACAATCCTGTCAAGATGTGTCAGTCTGAACCTTCGCCCGGTGGCAGACGGTGATATAAAGAATTATCTCATAAACCATGAAAGCATACCTGACTATCAGGCGGCAATGGCAGTGAAATTCGCCGGAGGAAACATAGGAAAAGCAGTGAACATCGCATCATCGGAAGAATTTATACAGATGAAGGATGATGTGGTAAGAACACTAAAAAATGTTGATAAAATGACGGCAAGTGATATCAGTCAGACAGTCAAGGAACTGGGAACCTACAAGAATTCCATGGACAGTTATCTTAACCTTGTGACTATGTGGTTCAGGGATGTGCTTTTGTTTAAAGCTTCCGGAGATGTGCAGCCAATTGTTTTTCAAAGTGAGATACAGATAGTGGAAAAACAGTCAAAAGCCGCAGATTATGACGGCCTGCAGATGATATTTACGGAGCTTGACAGCCTTAAGGGAAGACTTAAGTCAAATGTCAATTTTGATATAGCAATGGAGCTTCTGTTAATAAAGATAAGGGTTGTGCTGAATGTTAGGGATTAGTTTTTTATATAAATAAAAAGTAATCAAAAAGTCATGTTCAAGGGAAAGGCATATTCTGGAGGGGATATTTATGGAGAAAGCACAAAAGGATTATGAAAAAGAAGAAGACAGAAGAAAAGATTTGAGGGTATTGGCTGTTTTAATTCCCATTATTGTGGTCATACTCTTTGGGTTATGGCTGTTTAGAGATTGTGAGAAGAGCGTGGAGAAATCATATGAGGGAGTATTGATAAATGCAGATGGTTCATATGAGCAAAATATTATTGCAACAGTAGAAGGAACAATTACATACGAGTCCATGTTTTCATATGATATTGTTTCATACAATTTAGGTATTAAGCTTAAGGACAATTCTGACAGAGTTCTGCTTGATATATATAGTAAAGCAAGCGATATCAAAAGTTCTGATTCTTTGTTTGGTTCTGACTATTCGTTTGGTTCTGATGATGCAGTATTGTCGGAATTTATTCAGGATGGTGAAAAGTACACGGCCAATTTTGTTGGTTCAATGACTACGGATGATGAACTTAGCCATATTGTCTTAGAATTAGATGATGGCAGAAAGTTCATGGCCCCGGCAAAAACTCTTGAAGAAGCAAGTTTGCTTGCTGGTTGTTCAAATGATAATTCACCACAGGAGGAAAAACTTAAGCCTGTGTTATCAGTTAGTTCTGAAGAATATGACGTCAGCAGTAAATTGTGGAGAAAAAAATCAGACGGAACCTATTATTATGTGGATGGTGCAAAACTTTGTGAAGTTCAGTTAAATGATTTTCATTCATCATTTGAAGATGAAAACGGTACAAATGAGCTGAGTTTCAAATGGTGTGAAGTAGACGGTGTGATATATACATACACAGACGATGCAATGCCTGTGGACTTTAGCGTTAAGAATATAGACGGCAACACGGAAGCAGTAGTTCTTGAAAAGACAATAAGACAGGAAGGGATAAAAATTGCCGGACTTTGTAATCTTAAGGAAAATAAGATAGAACAACTCTTTGGGGGTGCATTGTCGGAGTATGTAACAGTCGATGGCATTGATGTTTCAAAGGATTTAAGCACCGCCATATTTACTATAAAGGAGCCATACAGCACTGTATTTTATGACGGAAAAGAGTTAATTAATCCGGCAGAAATATATAACAAAACAGATGCAGACAGAATAGGTGCTCATTTTTCGGATAATGATATTCTCATTTTTTGCACTTATTTTAAAGATGACGATGTGAGAAAACCGGAAGTTTCTGCATATGTATATAATCCTGAGAATAAGACTGTACAAAAGGTTTTGGAAGAGACAAAGGCGTATTCGGAAGCGGAGCAGCCTGACGGACTTGTGATTGAGAGTAAGTATGGATACTACTATAAGGATAAAATGCTTTGCTTTGTTGATATACTTAATGACAAGGATACAGCCACGGAAATCAGCATTGATGATGTCTACAGCGTAAAGCAGGTTGGTGATGCATTGTTCGGAGTGGTATTAAAGGACGGCAGCACGGCGCTGGTGGAGGCTTCGACAGGAAAGGCGGTTTATAAGTCTCAGAAAACCACGGGTTATACTTCGGGACTTGAACTGTATTGTTCTGATGGTGTGTTATATGCCGGAATATGGGTTGATGGAGAGTATCTGATATTTAACTGATATCTTGTTTAAAATAGTAGTGGAAATATATATCATTTTTGTGTTATTATATCATTATGTATGCAAAATTTTTATGAAACCAATAAGGAGCAGAAATGATAAAGGTAATAGGAGTTAGATTCAGACGTACAGGTAAGATATATTATTTTGATCCTACAGATTTAAATATAGAGACCGGCCAGCATGTAATTGTGGAGACAGCAAGAGGTGTAGAGTACGGTGATGTTGTTCTTGGGGTCAGAGAGGTAGAGGAGGACAAGGTTATCCAGCCTCTTAAGCCGGTTATTCGTGTTGCCACAGAAGAGGATGATAGGATTGACGCAGGCAACAGAGAGAAAGAGAAGAAGGCATTTCAGATATGTCTTGAGAAGATACAGAAGCATGGACTTGACATGAAGCTTATAGATACAGAGTACACTTTTGACAACAACAAAGTACTCTTTTACTTTACTGCCGACGGCAGAATCGATTTCAGAGAGCTTGTAAAGGATTTGGCAGCAGTATTTAAGATTCGTATAGAGCTTAGACAGATTGGTGTAAGGGATGAGACAAAGGTACTTGGAGGCATCGGTATATGCGGAAGACCACTGTGTTGCAGTACATATCTTTCAGAGTTTGCGCCTGTATCCATAAAGATGGCAAAGGAGCAGAACCTGTCACTGAATCCAATCAAGATTTCAGGTGTGTGCGGAAGACTTATGTGCTGTCTGAAAAATGAGGAAGAGACATATGAGTACCTCAATTCAAGATTGCCGGAAGTGGGCGACTTCGTCAATACTTTCGACGGTTTCAGAGGCGAGGTGTGCAGTGTCAACGTGCTTCGTCAGCTTGTGAAGATTATCGTAGAAGTTGGTGACGAGAAGGAAATCAAAGAGTATAAAGTCGATGAGCTGAAATTTAAGCCTAGAAAGAGAAGAGAGAAGTTTAATGTCAATGACGATGAACTTAAGGCTCTCGAGGCATTAGAGAGACAGGAAGGAAAGTCGAAGTTTGATGACTAATTTGTTGCCGGGAGAGCGCATTGATGATTTACAGCGCAAAGGATACAAGATAATTCAAAATCAGGAAAAATTCTGCTTTGGAATGGACGCTGTTCTTTTAAGCAGCTTTGCCGCCGCTACCATTAAGCCCGGTGACAGAGTACTTGACCTTGGTACAGGTACGGGCATAATACCGATACTTCTGGAAGCAAAGACAGAGGGAGAGCATTTTACAGGCCTGGAGATACAGCCGGAAAGTGCCGACATGGCAAGGAGAAGCGTTATATTAAATAACCTTGAGAAGAAGATAGATATCGCAGAGGGCGACATAAAGAGGGCATCGGAGATATTCGGCAAGGGAACCATGAATGTGGTTACAACCAATCCTCCATATATGAATGACCTTCACGGCATAAAGAATCCTGATATGCCAAAGGCAATAGCACGCCATGAGGTATTATGTACCCTTGAGGATGTTGTGAGGGAGGCATCGGCAGTGTTAAAGCAGAACGGCAGGATGTACATGGTTCACAGACCACACAGACTGGTGGAAATCATAGGTATGATGACAAAGTATAAGTTAGAGCCCAAGCGCATCAGATTTGTCCATCCGTATAAGGACAAAGAGGCCAACATGGTGCTTATAGAGGCACTTAAGGGCGGAAAATCCATGGTGAAAGTGGAGGAGCCGCTTATAGTCTACAAGGATATAAATGTATATACGGAGGAGCTTTTAGCACTCTATGGAAATGATGTGAGCTGCGAATAGCAGCTCTTTTCTTAGATTGAAAAGGAGAAGCATATGGCAGGAAAGTTATATTTGTGCGCTACGCCCATAGGAAATCTTGAGGACATAACTTTCAGAGTATTAAGAACACTGAAGGAAGTTGATTTGATAGGCGCGGAAGATACAAGACACAGCATAAAGCTGCTCAATTATTTTGATATAAAGACACCGATGACAAGTTACCATGAGTACAACAAGGTAGATAAAGCAAAATATCTTGTAAGCGAGATGCTTGCAGGAAAAAATATAGCACTGATTACAGATGCAGGGACACCGGGAATATCAGACCCAGGCGAGGAGCTTGTAAGACAGTGCTTTGAGGCGGGTATTGAGGTATCGTCCGTTCCGGGACCGGCAGCGTGCATCACGGCACTTACCATGTCAGGACAGCCTACAAGAAGATTTGCTTTTGAGGCATTTCTTCCGGCAGATAAGAAGGAAAGGGCACTTGTTCTTGAAGAACTTAAGGAAGAGACAAGAACCATTATAATATATGAGGCGCCACATCATCTTCTAAAGACACTGCAGGAGCTTTATGAGGTTCTCGGAGACAGGAGTATTACACTGTGCAAGGAACTGACAAAGATGCATGAAAATGCAGAGAAATCAACGATTGGAGCACTTATTGAAAAGTATGAGGCCGTTGAACCGAAGGGTGAGCACGTACTTGTAATTGCAGGAAAAACCTTCAAAGAAAAGAAAGATGAAAGTATTCTGTCATTTATGGAGATGACAGTAGATGAACATATGGAGATGTACCTGTCTCAGGGAATGGACAAGAAAGAGGCAATGAAAGCAGTGGCGAAGGACAGGGGCGTATCCAAGAGGGATATCTATGATGCGTTGCTTGGAAAGTAGAATATTCATACAGGATTAGATTTTAGAAATACAAAATAAGAAAGAAGATTTTGCATGGGAAACAGAACTGATAAACCAAAACAAACAGCAAAGCAGTTGGTTGCCAAGATGAAAAATGAGAAAGGTATTAATTTTAAATATACTACTGAAACTGAGGCAGAAAATTATTTGGCAAATGTTAATAACTACCTCAGAACGGCTGCATATCGAAAAAATTACCAGAAGTATAAAAAAGGTATTAACAGTGGGAAGTATATAGGTTTAGATTTTGCATACTTGCAGGAATTATCAACAATTGATATGCATTTTCGTTTTATTGTTTCTAAAATGTGTTTAGACATTGAACATGACTTGAAAGTTAAAATGCTAAAGGATATCGAAGGGGACATGTCTACAGACGGTTATGACATTGTGAAAAATTTTTTAGCAAAAAACCCATATATTGTTGGTAAACTTGAAGCCAATAGTGCTTCACCTTTTACAAGCGATTTAATTTATAAGTATTTTACTATAGATAGCATATATAATACGGTAAAGCAGAAAAATGAAAATAAAATTGCTGCATATGATGATTGTCCTGCGTGGGTCTTATTAGAGATGCTTACATTTGGAGATTTCATTAAATTTTATGAATTTTATTATTCTACGAGAAAATTTTCCAAATTATCAACACCTGTTATAAATTTGGTCAAAAGTCTTAGAAATGGAGCAGCACATAATAATTGTATTTTATCTGATTTGGAACATGGTACGTCACGAGCACCGAGTGAAATTAGTCAGGAAATTTCAAAAATTAAGTCCATCAATTCAAATCAGCGTCAAAAGAAATTATCTTGCAGACCAATGTTGGAATTTATTTGCTTACTATATGTATACAGATTAGTTGTATCAGATAAAGTGAAATATCATAGAGTAAAAGAACTAAAGGATTTGTTTTTTATACGAATGCATGAAAAGAGTGGGTTCTTTAAAAATAATGAATTAATCAGGAGCAATTATGAATTTGCATGTAAAGTTATCTCAGCTTTTTTCTAATAATTACATATGCAATTATTTGGAAAGTCGTTTTTGGATTAAAATATTGACAAAGCGATGAAAAGCGCATATAATGACTGCAGAATCATAAAAACCGATGTGTTTTTGTAAGGACGGCGTTGCGACGGCGTTCTATTTTTTTATAAATAAGTGAAAACTTTATTTGAAACAGATACTATCTACGCAGAATAATAGGAGCCCGAAAAACGAATAAATGCTGTTTTTCAGGCTCCATTTTATTCCATATCAATATGCTTTTCAATATATTCTTCACATCTTCTCTGGGAAGCTTTCATCTCATCAGTCATCATCTCATCGGGAATCTTGACTTCACCAAGCTCTGCGAGAACATTTTCCAAATCTTCCAGGTTAATTAAATTGTTATCCATATCTCATCCTCCTATATGTTTACTTTTGCCATTTCTTAAAGAAATGTACAAGATTTTCAAGTGATTTTACAAGTACGCTGACCTCATCACCATTAAGACCGTCGATGGTAGCTTTAACCATTTCTCTGTGGAATTCAGCGTGGTGGTTATATGCCTTGCGCCCCTTATTGCTTAAGGATATATATACCACTCGCCGGTCTTTGTCACTTCGTATCCTGTTCACGTACCCCTTTTTAACAAGGTTGTTGATAGCTATGGTGAGAGTTCCGACGGTGACTGACAGTTCCTTTGCCACAGATGACATATTTTTCGGTTCATCAATGCCGATGGCTTCAATGATGTGCATATCATTATTGCTGATGTCTTTAAATTCATCAGTAATGATAGCCTTCTCTTCAATATGCATAATATCATTAAAAAGCTTTACAAGTACTTTGTTAAAAGTATCGTAAATGTTGTTGTCTGATTTCATCTATGCCTCCTATGGCCATGGTAATATATTTATTTTACCACCTTTTTATTTTTTAATCCAGTGGATTTTAGTTTACAGTAAATAATGGCAACAAAGGTGCTTGTAAAAGTTGCAATGATTGCAGGAAAAACGATGGATGAAGGATTGGCACTGCCGTATTGGGTTCTGTACGCAATCATGTTTACAGGTATCAACTGGAGTGAAGAAATATTTATGACGAGAAAAGTACACATGGCATTGCTGGCTGTCTTTGAATTATTATTAAGTTTTGACAGTTCCTCCATGGCTTTGAGACCGGCGGGGGTAGCAGCCCAGCCGAGACCGAATATATTTGCAATGATATTTGTCGTTATGTAGTGTGTGGCAATATGATCCATTGGAACATCAGGAAAGAGAAAACGTATGAGTGGTGAGAGAAACTTTGAGGCACCTGATATAATACCTGTCTCCTCGGCGATTTTCATAAGCCCTGTCCACATACTTATGACGCCAAGTAAGGTTATGCACAGTGACACGGCTTCCCTTGCAGACTCCAGAGCACCGTTTCCCACAGCGGATATGTTTCCGGTCAGGGCACCATAGCATACACCCACAAGAATCATTCCTGCCCATAAATAATTAAGCATATATTACACCTGAATTTACAGTGTTAGTGTAATATATGCTTACAATGTTAAAATGTTACTGTTCCTTTATCCACATATACATTCTGTCAAGGATAATGTCAAAATAGGTAGGACCTGTTTCAAGAATAAATCTGTGAAATTCCTTTATGTCAAAATCACTTTTCAGCAAACGGGCAGCTTCGGAACAGAGCTCCTGGATTTCAAGGCGTCCGAAGTAGTACTGCAGATATGTGGCAGGATCATTGATAAAGGTTTCATAAAGCATACTTGCGTGGGATGTGGCAATGCCGTATTTGGAAATAAAATTTTTTACATCATCAAGCTGCCAGCCCTCATAATTAACACCGATATCAATTCTTGAATACAATGCGAACCCGAAAGAATCGTCGATGGCAAGCGCCTCGCCAACAGTTTCATCAAGACCGCTCCACTTATATGAATAGTGCTCAACATATTTTGCCCATCCCTCCGAGTAGCCGTTGAACTGCATAAGAGTGCGGACCGGATGTGGACTTAGACTTAAAAAGTAATTGTTCTGATACATATGTCCCGGAACACCTTCATGGGCAAGGGTCGGAAATAAGTCCATGCCCGCGTATTCCTCACTGCCGTTTACATATATTATATTTCTCCTGTAGTTGTCATAGGGCGGAAGAATGTAGTATGCAGGATTAGACGAGCTTTCCATTGATTTGGCAACATATTTAAGGGTGTAATCGGTACATGCAGGTTCAGGGAAATCATCAAGAATGGCACTCATCTGATACGATATAATTTCATCCGGTTCTGAATAAATATATTCAAGTTCGCCTGTCATCCGGTTAAGTATATCGGGGTCTGATTTTAGGAGCTTTCTCATGCGGTTAAGACAGTCATATATATCTGTCTCAACAATTGCTATAAGCTCGTCAAGAGTTTTGGAAGAACCGGTGTAGAGTCTCACAAGGTCCTCGTAATATTCCTTACCTCCGTCATATTGACACAGACCGCCGTCCACTGTTCTTGAACCCTTTAAATCTTTTAAAGTGTCTATAATGTTTTGGATTGCAGGAATAAAGTTATCCACGGCAAGCTGACGGATTTGAGTTTTATAGTTTTCCTTTTCATCTGCCGAAAGGAAATCGCATTTATCGATTGTATCGCAAATAACCGGCAAAAAAGCAGGCTCCGATGCAGATAAAATATCCTCGCACTGGGAAACAGCTTCGTCCATGGAAGTATCAGTGAGGGCATAACCCTTTCCGGCACGCCATCTTTCATATTCCAAAATGCTGTTTACATAGTCATCGCAGGTGCTTAATACCGTCAGATAGTTCTTTATATCGTCCTCATCATATATGGCGTACTCCGACAATATAAGAGGGAGTTGGAACTGTATACCTGATGCCGGCGACAGGGATTCGCTAAAGTAATAATATTTATCAATTGTTTCGCTGTTTTCAAGATATGTTTTGAGAGTGTCATATGTCAACTGCTGTTCATAAGTGAGTGCACTGTAATCATAAGACAATAAATCGTTATACAGTTCCCTGTCCTCATCGACGGCCGAAGCAAATGCTTCTGCAGAGTAATCGCCCCAGATACTCTCATATTCTGTTATGCCAAAGTCCTCAGGATGAACAAGGTCAAAATGTGTTGATACCATACTGTATGACATTGAGTCAACATATGTTTCCGTAAGAAAGTCATTGAAACTTTTTTGAATAGCTTTTGTTTCGTTGTTATTAGGACTGTCAGGACTGTTGTTATGACATCCCGAAAGAAGGAGTGATGCCGACAGTACAAGTGCGGTAAGCCTTGTTAAAAGATTTTTTCTTTGCATTTCAAATTCCTTTCCGTGTTATGAATGTATATATTTACAATGGTACAAATTGCATCATATTTTATGAACAGTTTACAACAGGTTCATTTTATGATATGCTTTTTTTATTGAATTAATGCGAGTTATGTGATTGCCCATTCTTACGGAGAGAGAAAGGGGCAGAATGAAAAAACACACATCTAAATTTTTATTATTCTTTGCAGGAGCAGTATTTATACTGTTGTTTTTCGCAGCAAATCCCATAAGGGCAATGGCGGATGAATTATATTTTGATGATGAGGGAAATCTTTATTTTGTAACAAGAGACAAGAAGGCATCGGGAAGTGTCAGGTACATGACCATAGGATGGGTCATAAAAAGATATGATATGCCCATGAATGTGCCCGGGCAGCAGTACGTCATAGTGACGAAGACAAACTACAAGCCCGATGAACCTGATCCGACAGACAGCAGATATGTGTACACTTATTTTAAGTCGGACAAGGATGAGATACTTGGGGCTGTTAAAAGTGTTTCAAATGAGTGGTACGACATACTGGTAAATTACGGAGACACTGTATATATAGACAGTGTAATGACGGTTGTAAACGGTGACAGACAGCTTGGCTATCTGTATCCGGGTGGAGCGCATACAGGTGAGGTCTATTTCACATATGACGGAATAGCCGGAGCGAGAGACTGGGCATCCAAAAGCGGAATTAGAGCATATTTTGATATGGCAGTAACATTTCATGCCATTGTCGAGGGAAGAGAGCCTGACGAGGAGGTAGTCGGAGAGGATACGATTATCATTAGCAGTTCGGTATGCGCTTCGTTTCAAAACGGCTCAAGGTCTTATGACATTACTGCGGGAATACCGTCAGGAGAATCAATGTATCTTGAAGGTTATGCTGATATGGGTAAATATACGATTACGTGCAGGCGTGTAACGGCGGAATATTCTGTGGATGTTGTTGTGCCGGTAACATACATACTGAAGTGGACTGACTATGAAGGTGTGGCAAGAGAGAAGGAAAAGCAGGTAAACTATAAATATACGGTGAAGCGTCAGTTTCAATATTATACCTTTGAGAATGCGGAAAAATATATGCTCAGTGAAGTCATTTTAAGGGGAGGTGTCACAGGGGGAGAGTACAGAATACCTGTCAACACAGGAGGGCAGAATGATGTCATGGACGGTACGGTGGTTTACGGGGATGTGAGCAATCATATTATGGGCTGCAATATGCACAGTGTCACCAATGCGGATACCATAGTAGTGACAGGTTCAGATTATTTGAAACCGTCAATACCCGATGCCGACTACAGTGGGGTGGCAGAGTCCCTTGTGGGTGATGTGAAGGTAAGAAGCGACAGGGTTGTTGTGGGAGGCAATGTCATAATGTCCGATGATGTGAAAAATAAGTCAGGTGCGTCACCGGAGGGAGCGATTGTGGGTGAAGCTGTATATGTGAACGAGGAAAACATATTTATTCCCAAGAATACAAGAAACGGAAATTACAGAGTCGACATATCACTTCTATATAAAAATGAATCAGGAGATATTTATACATACACTGGTTCAGGCCTTAGAAGTGTGACGGTTCACACTCCCGTGGTCTGTGACGGAACGGCAGGCGCCCATAAGACACTTAATCAGGCAGTGGAGCCGAAGTCGTATGATATAGTTCTCGGTGAACCTTTCAGGATAAGCTTCAATGATTTCGGAATGCACAGAAATATCATGGGATACGGACTTAAGTCGTACGGAAAATATGTGGGAATACGTCAGGTGTGCTGCCCATTTGATGTTATATATAAGGGCATAAGATATGAGGAAGGAAAATGGATAACTCTCGGTTCATACAGTGATGAGCTTATATTGTGTGAGGATAACAGAGAGGGGGAATATGAGATTCGTATAAGAACGCTGGCGTATAATGCGGACTATATAACGGATGATGGTGTAATACAGGAAAATGCCAATACGGACAGGGACAAATACGGAGCGGGCAGAAACATAAATGTCAGGGTTATCGGAAAACTTTGTAATCTTAGGGTATATGACGGAGAGGAGGAAAGCAGGGCAGAGAACATGCCTGTTGCAGCAGGACTCGTGTCCTATGAGACAGATGAAAGTGACATTAAATCGGAGTTTGATATACATATTGCTACAGTCGGAGATATAGGTGACGGTGACTATCTTCGTGTAAAGTACGATTACTTTTATGAGGGGGTTGACGGCAGCATTATGCCGGTGGAGGTTTATGAGGTTGCAAATCGTGATCAGATAGATTATGAAACTCTCAATAAATTCGTAGAAGATGATATATGGAGCAGGGATATATGTCAACTGAACGGCAACAAGGGTCAGTGGGTAAAAACATATACATTTCCCCGGGAGTTTATTGTTGTGCCGGAGGGAACCACGGCAGAAGACATAAAAGAGGCTGCCAGGGAAGATAAAGTCAATGAACTTATTATAAATGGCGGAAGCCTCATAGTGACCGCAGATATTGTCAGGTATAAGGACGGTGCAGCATTTCTTGATTACATTAACGGGGAGAACAGCAAAAAGGGATATTGTAATATGTGGCTTAAGGAAGGCGGAAGTACAGTATACGGATATGGTGCAATCATAAAATACGGACTTCCCGGAAAGGATTACTATGATTATGAAGTAAAGGGAACACATTGAGGATAGTTTAGAAGAGTGTTGCACTGAAGAGGTATGTGTATTAGAATAGACATAGAGACACGTAGTTGTGATATTTGATAGTACTGCGATATAATCTGTGAAAAGGAGGCCCCATGAAAAAGAAGATAATATACATACTACTGATTTCTGTATTACTGATTTCTGCTGTTATGGTTGTAATTAGTGAGTTTAGCGAAAAAACTCCCATGGAAGAGACAACCGACGATGTCGAAACAGAAGAAACGTCTCAGCAGACAGAGGAACAGACAACTTTGGATGTGCCGGAGGAAACTACTGAGGATAATACAGTGGCGGAAATACCGGAGTATGAGCTGATAATACCGGACATACAGAGTATCATCGGAGAAGAGAGGGGCATCTTTGCAACCGTTATGGATATTGCAGTTTTTAATGAAAGAATATACGCAGTAGCAAAAATTGTTGGTATGGAACAGGGAATCAAGGCATACAAATTGGTGTCATTTAAACCGGACGGAAGTGACATCCAATCTGTTGAACTTGAGGAGCCTTCTGTTAAAATGAATGATGATATGGCAGAAGAGGTTTTAATCGGACAGGACGGAAACATTTATGCCGTAAGAAACTATAATCCTTCTGTGTCATGGTCTTTGTGGTACACAGGTGACATTCACCTTTTGTCTTGGGGAACGGATGGAACACTGATATCTGAGACTGCTTTAGAAGTGCCGGATATAGATGAAGATAAAAGTGTGCAGATATGGACATTTAATGTAACTAAAGAGGGAAATATTGCGCTATTGTGTTGTTCGACAGAGGGGCACGGGTCTGTAATTCATTTAGGAAAAGACGGAAGCATAGATGAATGGATTGAGATGGCTCAGGACGAATCATACACTTCATGGTGGAATGCAAATGATGGAACGTTTGTATCATATTACGGGGAAGAAGTTGGCTCGACCCATAAATATAACTATTATTACAAGACATACGATATAGACAGTCGCATGTTTTCTGAAAAGGTCAGGGTATTGATACCCGGTAAAATGGATGAGTACAATCAGATATTTGGAAAATGTACCGGAAGAAATATACTGATACTGGAAAAAGATGATTGTTTTTATCGGCATGATGTAGGTACAGAGGAAATAAGACTTTTGGTAAATCCAAGCAGCGCAGGATATAACAATGAACGCTTCCGTGATTTAATACTGATGGATGATGATATATTGGTTTGGCGCTATGAGAATATGTTTGATCCACACGATAACAGGGTTGCTGTTTTAACGCCGAAGGAAAATACCCCTTGACAAAACCATCTTATCTTACTAAACTTACCATATATATGGAAAAGGCAATGAAGAGAAGAGTAGTTTCACAGGATATGCAAAGAGAGCTCCGGTTGCTGGGAAGGAGTCATGGGTGGTGAGATGAAGATGGTCTTGGAGCTTCGCACTGAGCCGGAAGGTTAGGATGCGACGGTTTACCGCCGTTATACGGTGAGACTGTGATAGCAGTCGCAGAGGCAGGTAGTGCGAATTACCTGTGAAATAAAGTGGTACCACGTGAGATTAACTCTCGTCTTTATATGCCTTTGGGCAATAAAGGCGGGAGTCTTTTATTTTATTTCAAATGGAGGATTTATAATGAACAAGAAACCATATTATATTACAACAGCCATAGCTTACACTTCCGGTAAGCCACATATTGGAAATACTTATGAGGTAGTTCTTGCAGACAGCATTGCAAGATTCAAAAGACAGCAGGGTTATGACGTATTTTTCCAGACAGGAACAGACGAGCACGGACAGAAGATTGAACAGAAGGCAGAGGCAGCCGGTATCACACCAAAGCAATTTGTAGATAATGTGTCAGGCGAGATTAAGCGCATCTGGGATTTGATGAACACCTCATATGATAAATTTATCAGAACAACAGACGAGTACCATGAGAAGCAGGTTCAGAAGATATTTAAAAAGCTCTACGATAAGGGCGATATTTATAAAGGACATTATGAGGGAATGTACTGTACTCCGTGTGAGTCATTCTTTACAGCATCACAGCTTGTAGACGGCAAGTGTCCTGACTGCGGAAGACCGTGTCAGCCTGCAAAGGAGGAGGCATACTTCTTTAAACTCAGCAAGTATACCGACAGACTTATAAAACATATCGAGGAGCATCCTGAGTTTATCCAGCCTGAGTCAAGAAAAAATGAGATGATGAACAATTTCATTAAGGCAGGACTTCAGGACCTTTGTGTATCACGTTCATCATTTAAATGGGGAATTCCTGTGGATTTTGATGACAAACATGTTATCTATGTGTGGATAGATGCATTATCAAACTACATCACCGGTCTGGGATATGATGTAGACGGTAACCACGGAGAGAATTTTAAGAAGTACTGGAGCGCAGACCTTCATCTCATAGGAAAAGATATCTTAAGATTCCATACAATATACTGGCCAATTATGCTTATGGCACTCGACATTCCGCTTCCAAAGCAGGTATTTGGACATCCATGGCTTCTTCAGGGAGACGGAAAGATGAGTAAGTCAAAAGGAAATGTTATCTATGCCGATGACCTTGTTGATTTCTTTGGCGTTGATGCTGTACGTTATTTTGTACTTCACGAAATGCCGTTTGAAAATGATGGTGTCATTACATGGGAGCTGCTTGTTGAGAGACTTAACTCAGAGCTTGCAAATACCCTCGGAAATCTTGTAAACAGAACTATATCTATGCTTAATAAATACTTTGACGGAGAAGTTGTAAATGCTAATGTACACGGAGAGGGAGGCTTTGATGATGACCTTAAGGCGTGTGCAATAGCAGCAGCAGGCAAGGTATCAGAGAAGATGGATAAGCTTCGTGTGGCTGATGCCATTACGGAAGTGTTCACATTATTTAAGAGATGCAATAAGTATATTGATGAGACAATGCCATGGGCACTTGCAAAGGATGAGGCACAGTCAGACAGACTTAAGACAGTTTTATATAACCTTGTTGAGTCAATATGTATCGGAGCAACTCTTTTAGAGTCATTTATGCCTGAGACATCGGAGAAGATTCTCGCACAGTTAAATGCCGACAAGAGAAGCCTTGAAGAGCTTGACACATTCGGAAAATATCCTTCAGGAAATAAGGTTACAGACAAGCCTGAGATATTATTTGCAAGACTTGACATGGAAGAGGTAATGGCTAAAGTTGCAGAGCTTCAGAAAGCTTCGGCACAGCCTGAGATAAAGTACCCGGAGGTAGAGCCGAAGGAGGAAATCTCAATTGATGACTTTGACAAGATTCAGATAAGAGTCGGTGAGGTTCTTGAGTGCGCTCCTGTGCCAAAGGCAAAGAAGCTTTTATGCTCAAAGATAAGAGTCGGAAATGAAGTGCGCCAGATAGTGTCAGGCATTGCAGCATATTATAAGCCGGAAGAAATGGTAGGAAAGAAAGTGGCAGTTATCACAAACCTTAAACCGGTGAAACTCTGCGGTGTATTATCAGAGGGAATGATACTTGCAGCATCAGATGAGGAAGGAAACCTGTCAGTTCTTACTGTTGACAAGGATATCATTGCAGGCAGCGAGGTGCGTTAGTTTCAAAGAAGCGAAGCAGCCGGTTTAACGCAGTTGAATGTAACGTAGGGTGAACATTGGAGAGTATTATGACAAAAATAATCGATACACATGCACATTATGATGATGAGCGTTTTGATGACGACAGGGACATTCTTTTAAACGGTATGCAGCAGCAGGGCGTCGGCATTATTGTCAATGCTTCTGCAACGGTGCGGGGCTGTATGGAGTCCTTAAGGCTGGCTGAAAAGTACGATTTTATGTACACCATGGCGGGAATTCATCCAAGTGATGTGACGGATTTGGAAAAGCCGGGAGTATTTGAGGACATAAAGAAGGTGGCAGAACATGAAAAGTGTGTTGCCATAGGTGAGATTGGCCTTGATTATTACTGGGATGAGCCCGAGAGGGATATTCAGAAGAAATGGTTTACAGAGCAGTTGAAATTCGCTGCACAGATAAAAAAGCCCGTTAATATTCATTCAAGAGATGCCTTCTCTGACACACTGGATATCATGAAAAGTTGTGGTGCAGAGGATATAGGAGGCATCATACACTGCTTTTCATATGGTGTGGATTGCGCAAGGCAGTTTCTTGATATGGGCTTTTATCTTGGCATCGGTGGTGTTGTAACATTTAAAAACGGAAAGAAACTTAAGGAAGTGGTAGAGTATGCGCCACTTGACAGGATTGTTCTTGAGACGGATTGCCCGTATCTTTCACCGGAGCCAAACAGAGGTAAAAGAAATGATTCTGCCAATATACGATATGTGGCAGAGAAGATAGCCGAGATAAAGAATATTTCAGCCGAGGAGGTTATACGCATCACGGCAGACAATGCCTGTGATGTATACGGAATCAGCAGATGAGGAGGATAAGACCGTATGGCTACATTAGGTATACCAAAAAACACCATAGAGATATTGCAGAAGTATAATTTTATATTTCAGAAACGATACGGACAGAATTTCCTTATCGATACGAGAGTTCTTGAAAAGATTATTGCAGCTTCGGGAATTACAAAGGATGATATGGTTCTTGAAGTCGGTCCCGGCATCGGTACCATGACTCAGTATCTTTGCGAGTCGGCAAGGAAAGTTATAGCAGTAGAGATTGATAAGAATCTGATACCCATACTTGAGAACGATACTCTTTCGGAATATGATAATGTCACAGTTATAAATGAAGATATATTAAAGCTCGATATAAATGAGCTTGTGGCGCGGGAGAATGACGGAAAGCCTATAAAGGTCGTGGCAAATCTTCCGTATTACATCACGACACCTATTATTATGGGATTGTTTGAAAGCCATGTTCCCATAGAAAGCATTACCATAATGGTACAAAAAGAGGTGGCAGACCGTATGCAGTGTGGCCCGGGAACAAAGGACTACGGAGCGTTGTCCCTTGCGGTTCAGTATTATGCAAAACCGGAGATTATAGCAAATGTTCCGCCAAACTGTTTTATGCCAAGACCAAATGTGGGTTCTGCGGTCATAAGGCTTACCCGCCACGAGGAAGCACCTGTAAAGGTGAAGGATGAGAAGCTTCTGTTTAAGCTGATTCGTGCGGCATTTAACCAGAGAAGAAAAACACTTCAAAACAGTATCAACAATTCACCTGAATTGAGTTTGAGCAAAGAGCAGGTGGTAAGTGCCCTTGATTCAATGGGACTAAGTCAGACTATTCGAGGTGAAGCCTTAAGCCTTGAGCAGTTTGCCGAGCTTGCAAACCTTCTTTCGTAAAAGTTTTAAAGGTCAGTGGAGGAAAAAACATTGAATACTATAGAGAATCAGACCTTTGATGAAGAGAGGTCGTTATACAATTTGAAAGATACGGAAGTTAAAAACTGTGTTTTTGCAGGACCGGCAGACGGAGAGTCGGTTCTGAAAGAAGCCAGAAATATTTCGGTTTCGGGATGCAGTTTTTCACTGAGATATCCCCTTTGGCACGACAGGAAATTTACCCTTGTCGATTCAAAGCTGGATGAAGGAACAAGAGCACCAATATGGTATTCCTTTGACGGAGAGATTGCAGACTCTGCTATAAACGGTATCAAGTGTCTGCGTGAATGCGAGAATATCAATATACATAACTGTAAGGTTTCATCCGATGAATTCGGATGGAGATGTAAAAATGTCAATATTAATGATTCTGAGATGGAGTCACAGTATTTCCTTTTTGAGTCAAAGAATGTCAAAGCTCATAACCTTCATATGAAAGGCAAGTACTCATTTCAGTATATGGAGAATGTGGAAATCACAGATTCTGTCTTAGACACAAAGGATGCATTCTGGCACAGTAAAAATGTAACGGTGAAGAATTCGGTTGTTAAGGGTGAGTATCTGGCATGGTTCTCAGAGGGGCTTACGCTTATTGACTGCAAGATTATAGGAACGCAGCCGTTATGTTACTGTAAGAATCTGAAACTTATTAACTGCACCATGGAGGATTGTGACCTTTCATTTGAGTACTCTGATGTGGATGCAGATGTAAAAGGACATATTGTATCTGTAAAAAATCCGAAATCAGGAAAGATTGTGGCAGACTCAGTGGGCGAGATAATATTTGAGGACGCAGTAATGGAAACAGACGGACAGGTAATCATACGGTAAGTTTTGACCCCGTGACCCGGATATCATAAATACAAAGACCTTCGCATATATTTCTATCAAAATAAATGCGGAGGTCTTTTTTGCAAAGAATTATTGCGTACATATATCGATACGAAAAAGATAAAGAGGATGTATTTGTAAAATGCGGCAATACAGGATTTTGTCGTGTTGAAAATTATGGGGACAGATGTCTTGTGACAGTGTGCTTTAAGGAGGTAACAAAATTAAGCGGGGAATGCACCATGTACAGCCTTAAGAGGGAACCGGAAGGTTCCGCATGCTACAGTATCATGGAAACGGCAGCAGTGGAAATGATGACGGGAGGACAGTTGTGCAGCAGAATAGAGACATGTGCTACTGACGGACTCTTAATAAAATGCTGTGAGAGACAGTATGTGGTATTGTGGAAATGCACGGAAGAGGTTGTGAGAATAAGGAGAGAAGAAAAAAAGGAGAAGAAGACAGAAAGAGGAGCGGCAGAGGAGACAAAAAAAGAAACAGAAAGAGAAGCGGCAGAGGAGGCAAAAAAAGAAGCAGAAAGAGAAGCGGCAGAGGAAACAAAAAAAGAAGCAGAAAAAGAAGTAGGAAAAGAATCAGGAAAAGAAGGAGAAGAGGAAAAAGAAAAGGATAAAGAGAAAGAAAATGGTGAGGAAACGAAAAAGGATGCGGAAAAGAAATCGGAAAAGAAACCGGAAAATAAACCGGAAAAAAAACGGGGGGAGGAAGAACTCATTGAGCGTGCCTTTAACCATCTGTGCAAGACGCGTATGATTCTTGACGGAACGGAATATCAGGTGGTAAAAATGAGACCTCAGGAGCTTATAATGCTGCCGCGAAAATACTGGCGCCTTGCAAATAACTGTTTTCTTATGGAAGGCTATTATATCCATAAGCATATACTCTTTTTTAAATATAATGGTGCGTATGTAATCGGTGTGCCGGGAAGAGGATGCGGCAATGAGAAGGAATATGCCATGAAATTTGGCTTTGAAGAGAAAATACCGGGTTACGATTTTGGAAAAAAATTTACGGAGAAAACCTACTGGATTATGCATTTATAGGACATTTGACGCTTTTAATCACGGCAAATATGTGATATAATGGAAAAAATTATTTGCTACATAATGGTTATGTCAGTGAAAGGCTAGTGATTAATATGAGATTTGTCAGAGTGGATGAGCTAACCAAGGGTATGCGTCTTGCAAAACCAATTTATAATAAGAATGGTGTATTATTGTATGACAGAGATACTAAGCTCACTAAACAGGGTATAAACAGTATAAAAAACTTTAAACTCATAGGTATGTATATTTTGGAACCGGCAGAGCCGCTTCCGCCAATGACTCAGGATGATATTGACTTCGAGAGATTTCAGACCATGAGTGTCTTCGGCTTGAAGGAAGCCCTTGAATCTATCATGGACGGCAGAAAGCCTGCAAATATTATGACGCTTATAAAGACACTTATAAAGAAGTATGCAAAGCGTTCAAATAAAGTGAATTTTGTTCAAAACCTGCGAAGCTGTGACGACTATGTGTATAAGCACAGCATCAACGTTGCGGTTCTGGCTGCACTTATGGGTGCGCGTCTGAGAATAAGTGTGGAAGATATGAAGAATATGGTCTATGCGGCACTTATTCATGATATCGGAAAATTATACATACCTCCTGAGATAGTTGAAAAGCCTGTCCATATGGATGAAGACAGGAAGACGGTGACCGCCTGCGAGACAAAAGGTGACAAATATCTTCAGGAGATGGATTTTATCAGTGACAGTGTTAAATTGATTTTGCAGCAAAAATATACGTTGCAGAGCGATGCAAGGATAAAGGCAAAGGACAAGCGGTTTAAGGAATGTGCGAGGATACTCCAGATTGCGGAAAAGTACGATGACATGACAGCTATGAAGATTGGAAAGGAGCCGTGTTCTGATATAATTGCCATTAGGGAACTTCTTGCAAACACTGAAATATATGATGAAATCATTGTGGCGGCCCTCGTTGACAGTATGAAGGTGCTTCATCCCGGCGTGTGTGTGGAGTTTAGCAATGGCAACAGCGGCCTGGTTATAAGGGCAAATGAAGAAAACGTTTTAAGACCGCTTGTTCTTTGCTTTAATGACAATCAGGTGTATGATTTTGCTGAGGAGAATGTGGCTGCAATGCTGAAGATAAAAGATATTATGAAAATAATGGATAAGCGTATCAAGATTGATCAGGCAACTATTGATGAGTATTTGAGAAGGTATAACAGTTGACATTATGAAAGTATTGATAGAAACAGAGAGGCTTGTGTTAAGAGCCCTTGATGACAGCTGCGAGAACAGAACAAAGGTGCTGAATTTTCTCAATAAAGGCAGGGACATTTTTGAAAAGTATGAGATGGCAAAGGTGCCGATGTACTATTCGGATGTTTACCAGAAAAATGTGCTCTCCACAGAGTATTCGGCAACTCTCGGAAACAGATATGTCAGGTACTATGCATTCCTGAAGGATAATCCGGATGTTATTATCGGTACGGTATCGTGCGGAAGTATTACGCCGGAGCCGTATTGTGCCGGAACTATCGGGTATAAGTTTGATAAGGATTACTGGCATAAGGGATATGCAAGGGAAGCACTGAGGGCAGTGATGGAGGAAATATTTACAGAACTTAAGCTTCACAGACTTATTGCATACGTTATGGATACAAACATGCCGTCAGTAAAGCTTTTGGAGGCTGTAGGTTTTCACATGGAGGGATTGTGTGAGAAAAACCTGAAAGTAAATGGGGTCTGGGAAAATCACATGCTGTATGCCATATTAAATCCATATGAATAGATGGAAACACAAGAGGTACAGGGAAGATGAAACGGGAAGAAAAATATATGAAAGAGGCAATAAAACAGGCGAAGAAGGCATACGCACTGGGTGAAGTGCCAATCGGATGCGTTATTGTCTGTGAGGATAAGATTATCGGCAGAGGGTATAACAGAAGAGTTACAGACAAAAATACCCTGTCGCATGCTGAATTAAATGCCATAAAAAAGGCATCAAAGAAACTTGGCGACTGGCGGCTTGACGGATGTGAGATGTACATCACGTTGGAACCATGTCAGATGTGTGCAGGCGCCATAGTGCAGTCGAGAATAAAAAAAGTATATGCAGGAACCATGAATCCTAAAGCAGGATGTGCCGGGTCCATACTGAATCTTTTGAATGTACCTGAATTCAATCATCAGGTCGAATTTGAGAAGGACATACTACACGAAGAGTGTGCAGGACTCCTGACCGGTTACTTTAAGGAAATGAGAGAGAGAAAAAAGCATCTGAACACATAAGGAGAAAAATGAATGATGACAGAGAGTTATTCAGTTAATAAATACATCAAAGCATTGTTTTGTGCGCTTATTTCGTTCATAGTGATTGGGTTTGTCTGTGCCGAAAATTCTTATCCTTCTGAGAGGGAACAAAAAATTGAGCCGGACGAGCTGATTTATGATGAACCTATTTTCTGGGAGAAGCAGGACGGTTCAAAGGAACAGATTACGGCACCCGGAAACTTTGATGTTGAACCCGGAGAGACAATGATTGTTACGACAATACTTCCTGATGATTACGATGAGAATACCATAGCATTGCGCGGTTCATTGCAGAACGTAAGATTTTATATTGATGGGGAACTGCGCTCTGAATATGATACAAAGGATTCAAGACCGTTTGGCTCCAATTCTGCCAGTCGATATGTATTTTGTGACACTTCAAAGGAAGATGCCGGAAAGGAACTTCGAATTGAACTGTTGTCAAACTCTGAGATGTATTCGGGTGTAGTCAACGAGTTATATTGCGGCAGCAGGATAGAAATATGGAATTATATATTTGATATTTACGGCAGAGAGACGGTAATTGCACTTTTTATTATGTTTGCCGGTATGATTACTATTATTTTCAGTATTGCACTGGGTATTATATATAAGTCTAAAATCAGTCTTGAATATCTTGGCTGGTGTATGGTTATAGGAGCAGTGTGGCTTTTGGGAGAATCAAAGCTGCGCCAGTTGTTTGTTTCAAATACATCTGTTTTGGCATCTTTATGCTTTGTGGTAGTTATGATTTGTCCTATCCCTGTACTGTTTTATGTGGACAGTATCCAGAAGGGAAGATACAAAAAGTTTTATTATATTATTGAAGGTGCAGCGGTTGCTAATCTGACTATTTCAAGCATTCTGCAATTTGCAGAAATTGCTGATTATATAGATACACTTTTTGTATCACATATTATTTTGGGTGCTACATTTGCTGCAGTGTTTATAACCTTTCTTATTGATTTATTTAAAGGCAAAACAAAGGAGTATAGGCTGATTTTAATAGGTATTCTGGCAGGAATGATAGGCGCTGCGGGAGAGACAATATCTGTTTATTATGTTGTAAGTGCATCGGGAATATTTTTGGGAATGGGTTTGCTTATTCTTCTTTCTTTCGCGGTTATAAAGACAATAATAGATATCCGTGATATGGAGAACAGGCGTAACAGAGAGCATCTTGAGAACCGCAGAAAGCAGACGGAGGCAATGTCGCTTCAGATGATACAGACACTGTCTACAACGATTGAGGCAAAGGATGAATATACCAATGGTCATTCAAGTCGTGTCGCACATTATGCGGCTCTGATTGCGGCCGAGCTTGGATGGAGCGAAAGCGAAGTAGAAAATCTTAAGAATGCAGCTCGCCTGCATGATGTGGGAAAAATCGGTATACCTGATACCATACTTAATAAGCCTCAAAGCTTCTGGATGAAGAGTATGAGATTATAAAAAAACATACAACTATTGGTGCTGATATATTAAAAAACATAACCCTTATTGAACATGTGGACATTGTAGCACGTTTTCATCATGAAAGATATGACGGAAAAGGGTATCCTGTGGGTCTGTCGGGGGAGGCAATTCCTATTGAGGCACGCATTGTTGCTGTGGCAGACAGCTATGATGCCATGAGCTCAAAACGAATATACCGTAATCCTCTGCCGAAGGAAGTCATTCGTCAGGAGATACTTAAGAATAGGGGGCGTCAGTTCGACCCTGATGTGACAGACGCATTTATAACACTTTTTGATGAAAACCGTCTGCAGATGGAAAACGAACCCCCAAGAGCTGCCAATGATACACTTTCTGAGATTGAGTTGAACGGAACAGAGGAAGCAGGCATATTTATTTCCAATGTGATGGATACAATGAAGAATCAGAGAGAAAAAGAGAATATGGATTATCTTACAGGTCTTCCTACGAGAAATCTGGGAGAGAAGCAGATAGCCCTGAATATGCAGAACCATTCCGGCTGTCTTGTATTTATGGATATGGATAATCTGAAAAAAATCAATGATATCTATGGCCACAGAGCAGGTGACAAGGCATTGAAACTGCTGGGAGAAACAATTGTCGGATGTTCGGGAGATACCATAGCATGTCGACTTGGCGGAGATGAATTCCTGCTTTTTATTGCAGATGTTTCAAAGGATGAAGCATTAGATACTGTGAAAGAGATTTTTGACAGCTTTACTGCAAAGAAAGAGAATGATGTGGAGATTCAGGCGGCTTCATTGTCGGGTGGTTTATGCATGAGCATTAAGGGAGAGTCATTTTCGGAGTGTTATGCAAAAGCAGATAAGGCATTGTATTATGTGAAGCAGAATGGCAAGAGCAGTTATTCATTCTATCACCAGCTTGAAGAGGAAAGCACACAGCCGATGAATTCAGGAAAAGATCTGGAGCAGGTTGCAAGAGCACTTCGTGAAAGCGGAAACTACACAGGAGCACTTGACCTTGATAATCGTGAATTTTCTAAGATATTTGAGTATATGAGTAACCTGGGAGAGCGATATAAGCATGCCTGTCATCTTGTGATGATAACCATGGATTCGGCTTCCGATAATACCATGTTTATTGAGAAAATAGAGAAGGCTTTGGAATGTATGGAGATGGCAATCAGAAGTAATATCAGAAATGTAGATATCTGTACACGTTATAGTTCCATGCAGTATCTTTTAATACTTATGGAAGCGGGAGAAGATAATATTCCGGTGGTTATCGAGCGTATCTTCAGTCAGTATTACAAAGTATACAGCGAGAATGATTTCCGCCCACGGTATGAATATATTGCAATGCAGGACAAAAACTGACAAAATCTCGTATTGACATAAGCTGTTTATTCATATATAATAAAGACTCCACGCAGCTGGGAAGATAGCGGTGTCCTGTACCTGCAATCCGCTTTAGCAGGAGTGATATCTGCCTTCGGGCATTTGCCCGTAGAGCTGCCTTTTGTAAGTGGCGTTGACGTTTTGGTCTTACGCAATGGAAACTTTC
This sequence comes from Lachnospiraceae bacterium, assembly GCA_045126475.1. Taxonomy (GTDB): domain Bacteria; phylum Bacillota; class Clostridia; order Lachnospirales; family Lachnospiraceae; genus SVEL01. The sequence goes on from JBGVOL010000026.1 coordinate 68,398, forward strand.
GAACCGTGTCAGGTCAGGAATGAAGCAGCACTAAGAGAGAACTTTCATGTGCCGTGAGGTCGCCGGAACTGAGCTAACTGCAGGAGTAACGTCTGTGGACTGTGCACAACGGCAGATGCGTGGTTTAAAATAGTGAATATTAAAGCCGCGAAAACTATATGGTTTTCGCGGCTTATATTATATTAGTCTCCGAAGCTTATGCCAAGTGCTTTTGCTTCCTTGATGATTGAGCTGTCAGGGTCAACCATTTTGAGCTTTCCTGCAACCTCCTCAAGTGGGATGCGGACAAGCTCGTCGTGTCTGATGCCGACCATCTT
>JBGVOL010000027.1:0-6246 GCA_045126475.1 Lachnospiraceae bacterium
GCCTGCTGCTCCCATACATGAATACGACAGATTTGCAATATCAGTAAAACCAAGAATTTTTGTCCAGACCTGATCCGTTATCATCTCATCACCGGTCCATACAAAAGACACATATGATTCTTTTCTGAAACTGCTGTCTACAATAATTTCCTTTACCTGGACTATTGTGTCAAGTTCACAATCATTCATCACAACATAGTCATATTTATCAGAATGTGCCTCAGGAGTCATGTTTTTATTCCATGTATGATCCTTTTCAATAACACTGTCCGGCACATTCAGATAAAGATATACTATTTCCTTGGTCTCAGGCTCCGGGTCATCAAACGTCACATCAACATGATACCAGTCATTTTCCAGTTTAACCATATTCCATGCGTGTGCTACACCGTCATTTACTGTCCCCGTCACCATAATACAGTCAATCCCGGCTATGTCCATAAGCATTTTGAATGCTTTTGCATACCCTTCGCATACAGCGACACCCTTCACAAATACACCATATGGACTAAAATCATCTTCTGTCAGTGTATCATTGTCTATGGCCTCTTTATTGTACCTGCAGTTTCTGACAATATAGTCATGGGCTGCCAGCACTTTTTCATAATCGTCACCGCAATTTTCTATATACAGTCGGTAAATTGTTGATGCTTCATTAAATGCATCGAGATTTTTGTCTGTCAGATCCTTTGTATCATTGCTCAGATACATTTCTCTGTAATCATATTCCGAATCATAATCATCCCCCGAAAATCTGTCTGCCAGTTCCGAAAGTTTGCAGCCGTGCAATGTCATTATAAGAACTAAAAGCAATAATAATACCGGTCTTTTTTTAATCATTTCCGTTCTCCCCTGAGCCACTGTTCTTTTTTCCAACATGCTCATGAGTAAAGAGATGGTCCTGACAATACTCATAATTGCCCTCGCACTTTGAACAAAATCTGAATACAAGTCCCTCCCCGTCATTTTCTGTTCTGCCGCAAATTGCACATTTATGCTTAGATATACCGCTTGATGTTCTCACCTGTCTCCGATATGTCTGCTTACGCTTAACCTCCTTCGGGGAATATCTCTTATAGTTTCTTGTTCCAAAATAGAATAAGATAAAATTCAAAAGCGAGATTACAATACATACGCATGCTGCAATATATGTTTCCCTTGTAACCATTCCGCCGCTGTACATATATATTTCCAATGCGGAATATCTGAAAAGAATTGAAAGATGACTGATAAAGCTGTATCCAATGAGAATAAGGTCTGCTATTGCAAGCCATTTCATCTTAATCGGAATTATCATCATAAACATAACCTGTGTATCAGGAAATATGCTGGCAAAGGCCAAAAACGACGTAAGGTTAAGGTAATAGGTATCCATTGCAAGACTTATACCGTTTCCCGTTGTCAGAAGCGTAACCCCATAGATAATCATGGAGCCTGCTGTCATAAAGAACCATCCTGAAAGCATGTAGAGATTGTATCTGAAGGTTCCCCAATATCTTTCAAGTGTCGTTCCTATCCAGTAATAAAACATAAACATAAATATTACAAAAATGTCTAATGACTGCGGAACGGTACATATCCATGTGAACAGTCTCCATACCTGTCCTCTGCACACAAGCTCCGGACTAAGAGTAAGATACGAGTAAAATTCAGGTGAGATAAGCTGTGAAATATATCCTATTGCATATGCTGCAAGAACATATGCAATAAGATTATTTATTGCAAATCTCCCATATTTTCTCTCAAGCTTATTTATAAAATTCATTCTATACCTCCAAAAGCACAAATACTGCTGTTCTTATTTCTCTGAACGCTTTTTCATAAACAGCGAAGCGCATATAAAAGAAACAAAAATCACTGCAAATACTGATCCGACCACAAACATATCACCTGAAATTTTTGATATATTGCTATCTGCAAACTTCTTTAAAATCTCTTCACTACTGTTATTTCCAAAAACGCTTCCAAGCATACTTCTGACAAAATTAATTGCCCCTCCGGAAATCATCAATATTGCTGATGAAACTCCTGTTGCTATGGCAATATTTCTGAAAGCACTGCTCTTTTTACTTCCGTATACAACAAAAATCTGAACAAGTGAAGCGGCAACTGCAATAACCACCAATATGGCAAGTGCAATGTTTGCAAGACTTATTAACACTTTTAAGGCTGCTGTCAGATGTGATAGCTCTCCACTTTCTTTTATCTTTGCAACCTGTGCGTCTGCCACCTTATTAGCCTCATCAATATATGTACCTATACTTTCTTCTATCATAGGTACCGCAGAATCAATAACCGCAGTTTTTGTTTTAGCCTTTACTTCATCAATGTCTATTTTTTCAAGGCTGACTGAAGGCTCACCGTATACATTTTCGATTTCATTAACAATAAGAGACATTATGTCAACATTATAATCCTTCTGGTATTGCTGCAGTACAGTACTGCTTTGCAATGTGTCAATATTGACAACATCTGATGTACGGCTGATTTCATCAAGAATATCATCAACTGCCTGATTTGACAGGTCTGTAACTTTGTCTATACACTTGTCCTTTACATTTCCAAGGTCTATTTCTTTATCATTTGTTATGGCATCTGTTATGGAATTGGTCATATCCTTTACAATATCTTCTGTCAACAGTTTATCTACGACATTTTCCGTCAATCCCCCGGTGGTACCGTTCTGTGTTCCATCATCAGAAATCCGGTTTTTTATTTCAGACACAACAATCTCCTGTACCGTTGAATAGAAATCAATATTATCGAAAAATTCGTCAATGTCGGAACAATTGAGGATGCTCAGTTTTAAAGCTGCAATACCGCCTCCTGCTGCAAGCATAATAATTGTTATTAAAGTAAGAAAAAAGCCTGCTACAGCTCTTCCTGTATTCTTTTCGTTATTCATTTTAGCCTCCTGTCAATTAAACTCTATGATAATACTAATATACATTAATGTTGTAACATTTACAAGCATATTGATAAGTCTTTCCCTTGTAAAAAACGAACCTTTGTACTATAATGTTCTATGGTTTTAACACAAATAACGAAAGGACGTTTTAAAATGAGTTTTGAATTTATACGAAAGCTTCCGACACCACAGGAAATTAAAGAACAGTATCCGGTTCCTTCTGAACTGGTTACATTAAAAGAAAATAGAGACAAACAGATTGCTGATGTTTTTACGGGAAAGTCCGATAAGTTTCTTATGATTATCGGTCCATGCTCTGCTGATAACGAAGACGCAGTCATTGATTATGTTACAAGACTTGCAAAAGTTCAGGAAAAAGTAGCTGACAAGCTTATCCTTATACCAAGAATATATACAAACAAACCACGTACAACCGGTCAGGGCTATAAAGGTATGCTCCATCAGCCTGATCCTGAGAAAAAACCTGATATGTTAAATGGTCTTTTATCAATCAGACATATGCACATACGTTCAATGAAAGAAACAGGACTTACGGCTGCCGATGAGATGCTTTATCCTGAAAATTACCGCTACTTCTCAGATATTTTATCATATGTTGCCATAGGAGCCCGTTCTGTAGAAGACCAGCAGCATCGTCTCACGGCATCAGGAATGGATATTCCATGCGGAATGAAGAATCCCACAAGCGGAAATCTTTCAGTAATGCTTAACTCTGTAATTGCAGCTCAATCAGAACATACATTCCTCTACAGAGGCTGGGAGGTAAATACAACAGGCAATCCGCTTGTACATACAATCCTTCGCGGTTCCGTTAACAAGCATGAGCAGGCTATTCCTAACTATCATTATGAGGATTTAAGACTTCTCTACGACTTATATCAGCAGAAAAACCTGTTAAATCCTGCTGTTATTGTTGATGCAAATCATTCTAATTCAAATAAGCAGTACATGGAACAGATTCGTATCACAAAAGACATACTCCACAGCCGCAATAACTCTACAGAGCTTAAAGGCTTTGTAAAGGGTATAATGATTGAAAGTTATATTGAGGGTGGCTGTCAGAAAATCGGTGAGCACATCTACGGAAAATCAATAACTGACCCTTGTCTCGGATGGGATGATACTGAAAACCTTCTCTACCATGTTGCAGACCTTGTATAAAAAATCAAAAGCCGCATCTGCGGCTTTTTTCTTTTTATTTATATGGAATTTGTTGTTATTTCCGCTATGCCTGCCTTCGCGGCATATTCTTTAAAAAGCTTCCAGAATCCCTGACGGCTCATCTGCTTACCAAAACAATTCACAAACAGGAAATCGCATTGCCTGTTTTTCAAAAAAGTTTCCCGTCCGTTTTTAACATACTGATAAACAGCTTCACTGCTGTTTCTTCCAAACGGCACCGTTCTGTCTCTTTTTGTGCCGTGGCATGTCACATACGAATACTGAAGATTTATGTCCCAGAGTTTAATACCTGTCAGTTCACTTACTTTCATTCCGGTGTCAAACATAAGCTCAAACATTGCTCTGTCACGCAGCCCCCTTGCATCCCCACATTCAATACAATGAATAAACCTTCTTTTATCTTCATCGGAAATCTTATTCTCTGTTGTCTTAGTCTTAACAATCTGTTCAGGAGCATTGATATTCTCTGTCGGTTCACGCATAATATAACCATTGTTAATCATACACCTGAAAAATGTCTTTATAGACGAAATGTTCCTTGAAATTGTTGCAGGAGATTTTCCTGTTTTTTCAAGATACAACACATAAGAATTTATATTCGTGCAATTAATTTTCTCCACATCTGTTATACCGAGAGTTGCAAAATATTCTTTCATACCTCTTAAATCTCTGCGATACGAATCAAGTGTGTTTTTTGAAGAACGTTTAATCTTCTCCATGTAATTCATAAAAAACTCAATCTTTTCATCCATGTGCATCAATACTCCTGCTCATCCGTCCTGTACTCTGTTATATAGTATATATCATTATTACAATTCTTCGCAAGATATTTTTATCTGTTGTCAAACATACTTCTTACAAAAGGAAAATTTCCGTAAGCTTCTAAAAATGCTGTACATACTATCAATGCTGCCTCAATTGCCATCCCTTTTAAAACAGACATTGCCACACCTTCATTTCTTATATTTTCCTTGATTTTTATTCCGAAGTAAAGTGTAAAAACAATCATGGGCACATATGAAAAATAGTGGGGAAATATTGACATCACATACAGCAGTACACCACCTGTTCCATATGTCAGTGTTGCTGAAGATATCAGTATTGATATGGCAAGTCCTTTATATATACAGTAGACATAATTTGCAATCATACCGAAATTGGTAAAGTTCAATGCAATAAGGATAGCGGTCTCCAAAGCATATTTCTTTATACAAAATATGTTGAATGACCATTTATTAAATTGCATCGAATCCGGATTGTTTATTCCGTCAATAAAATACTCGCTGTAAATTCCTATCTGACCTGCATATCTTCCCGCGAGAAAATTCATCATCAGTGTCCCTGCAATTATTCCACCCCAAAATGCAATAAACAGACGATGATTACGTTTTATCTTCATCGCCTGTATATCAAATGTTTTTAAACCGATTGGAAAACGTTTCAGTATCTTACCCATAATATCTCCTCACATTATCAAGAAAGTCTGACAGAATTACTTCAGCTTTTTAAATATATGTGTTAGGGACAAATATATGACTAAAACATACTGCTGTTACTTACAATACTTGTGATAATATGCCATTATTGCCGATACTGTCTTACTGTCCTGAATGGTTGAGTTGTACACCATTTCAACAAGTTCATCAATGGTATATTCCTCCACCTCAACAAACTCACCTTCATCAAGGTGCTGATGTGATTTTACAAGATTTCTTGCTACATATATCTCTATCTTCTCATTACAGAAGGCAATAGTTGTTCTGACAGTTATCAGATGTTCAAGATTATCTGACTTGTATCCGGTTTCCTCCTCAAGTTCTCTGGCCGCGCATACAATCCCCGGTTCATCCGTTCCATTAAGTCCACCCGCAGGTATTTCTATTGTAAATCTGTCAAGAGCATTTCTGTACTGACGCACCATGAGAATTTTCCCCTCATCTGTCACAGGCATAACTGCAGCGGCACCCTTATGTCCTATAAAATCATAATCCTGTATATTTCCGTCAGGTGATTGTACCTTATCCCTGTATAAATCAATAATTGCACCCTTGTACACAAGTTCTCTGCTTAACCTTTTCAGTGGTTCCATAGTACTACCCCTCTCAAACTATTTTTTCTTAAATCCCTCTGCTACA
>JBGVOL010000028.1:0-5489 GCA_045126475.1 Lachnospiraceae bacterium
ATAGAGTATTTCAGGGTGGTTGCGACCATTGTGTTAGTACTCCTCGTTCTTTGCGTTGTAAGAATTGCAATATATTGGAATAAGAGTCAGGAAAAAATTATGACAGATGCACTCACAGGCAGTTTGAGCCGTGTGGCAATGAATTTATGATTATTATGCTCAACAAAATTCAATGGGCAGTATTGTTGCAAAAGCAGATGAATTTATGTACTTTCAGAAGAGAAATCAGAAAAATGAACAGTTAACATAAAAAGTATATTAATTCAAATAAAACTGTAGTATAATTAACGCCGTGGTTATCCATAATAGGATAAAATTGTGTAATTTAAGGAGTGCAACAGTATGAGAAAGACTAAAATCATTTGTACATTAGGACCTGCAACGGATAGAGAAGGAGTGCTTGAACAGCTTATAGAGGCAGGTATGGATACAGCACGTATGAATTTTTCCCATAGCACATATGATGACCATAGTAGAAGACTTGAGCAGGTAAGGGAGATAAGCAGTCGCCATAACAGACATGTTGCTGTACTTTTGGATACAAAAGGACCTGAGATACGTACAAAGAATTTTGCCCAGGGAAGCGTTAAGCTTCAGGCAGGTCAGGATTTTGTTCTTTCATGTGATGATATACAGGGTGATGAAAAGGGAGTAAGTATTACATATGAGGAGCTCTACAGGGAGGTAAAGCCGGGAACGGTTATTCTCGTTGATGACGGTCTTGTGGAGATGGAAGTAAATAGCGTTAAGGGCAAAAATATTCACTGTACAGTAAAGAATGACGGAATTGTAGCCAATCATAAAGGTGTAAATATTCCGGGTATTCATATTAATATGCCGTATATAAGCGAGAAAGACAGAGAGGACATGATTTTTGGAATTAAAAATGATGTTGACTTTGTTGCGGCTTCTTTTGTCCGCTCCGCTGAGGATGTATTAGAGGTTCGTAAGCTCTTAGATGATAACGGAGGTAAGGACATTAATATTATCGCAAAGATTGAGAACAGAGAAGGTGTTGATAATATTGATGAGATTATAGAGGTATCAGACGGCATAATGATTGCCAGAGGAGATATGGGTGTAGAACTTCCATGTGAGGAGGTTCCTATTGTACAGAAGATAATAATCAGAAAAGTGTATGAGGCAGGAAAACAGGTAATAACAGCCACACAGATGCTTGAATCCATGATAAATAATCCAAGGCCTACAAGAGCGGAGACGACAGATGTGGCAAATGCCATTTATGACGGAACAAGCGCAATTATGTTATCCGGCGAAACGGCAGCAGGCAAATTCCCTGTTGAGGCAGTAAAGACAATGGTCAGAATTGCCGAGAGAACAGAGAAAGATATTAATTATAAAAACAGATTTTTCCATATGGAAAAGAAAAAGAGCACAAATACAACGGACGCCATATGCCATGCGACCTGTACAACTGCCTATGACCTGGGTGCCAGCGCAATTGTGACAGTGACAAAGTCGGGAACATCAGCGAGAATGATTTCAAGATACCGCCCGGACTGTAAGATTATAGCCGGAAGCACTGAAGAGAAAGTGTGCAGACAGCTAAATCTGTCATGGGGGGTGACTCCGGTACTTTTAAAAGAGAAGCAGGATGTGTTCGGGCTTTTTGAACACGCTGTTGAAATGGGAAAAAAAACAGGTGTCCTTGAGGTTGGTCAGCTTGTTGTAATAACTTCGGGAATCCCAATGGGAGTTTCAGGAACAACAAACATGCTTAAGGTTCATGTGGTTGATTAGAGGGACTATGAAACTTACAACATTGTGTTATATAGAAAAAGATAATAAATACCTTATGCTTCACCGCATCAAAAAGATAAATGATGTGAACCACGATAAGTGGATAGGAGTAGGAGGAAAATTCGAGGAGGGAGAGAGCCCGGAGGAATGTCTTCTTAGGGAAGTTAAGGAGGAGACAGGACTGACTCTCATTTCATACAGATTCAGGGGAATAGTTTCCTTTATATCAGATGAATATGAAAATGAATATATGCACCTTTTTACGGCCACCGAATACGAAGGCGAGCTGACAGATTGTGATGAAGGTGATTTGGTATGGGTGCCAAAAGCGGAGCTTGAAAATCTCAAACTGTGGGAGGGCGATAAAATTTTCTTTAGGCTTTTGGATGAAGATTGCGGCTTTTTTTCTCTTAAGCTTAGCTATAAGGGAGAAGAACTGGTTGAGACGAAGATAGACAGGTATTGATGGAGGGATGTTATGGCTGTTACATATTACAACGAAGAAAAAGTATTTCATTTACAGACAAAGAATAATAGTTATATTATGCATATATGGCGTGGCAAATATCTTGCCCATGTATACTGGGGCAAAAAGATAAAGACGCCTGACATGGGGAATGCGCTGATTAATCGTTTTATTGGTTTTTCACCTGCGACAGATAACGAGGATTATACGTTGGATTTTATTTGTCAGGAATACCCAACCGGATGTGGAACAGACTACAGAATGCCGGCAATATCTGCGTTGTATGATGATGGCAGCAGAACAGTGGAGCTTGTCTATGACAGTTACAGGATTACAAAGGGTAAACCAAAGTTACAGGGTCTTCCTGCAACGTATACAGAGAGTGATGACGAGGCAGAAACTTTAGAGCTTACATTAAAGGACAAGGTTAAAGGATTGAAGGTTGTGCTTATGTACACAGCATTTAATGACATTGATGTAATCACCAGAAGTGTAAAGGTTGTAAATGAAAGTGATTCAGATATTATCTTGGAAAAGGTAATGAGTGGAAGTATTGATTTTGAAACAGCTGACTATGACTTTATTACCCTTCATGGTGGTTGGGGTAAGGAACGCCATATGGAGAGAACGCCTCTCAGACATGGCGTACAGTCTATTGAAAGCAGAAGAGGCGCATCAAGTCATCAGCTAAATCCATTTTTCGCAATGGCATCTAAAAATGCAAATGAGGAATATGGTGATGTATATGGTTTTAATCTTGTATATAGTGGGAACTTTAATGGAGGAGTTGAGGTTGACCAGATAGAGAAGGCGAGAGCCTGGATGGGTATCAATGATTATGATTTTTCATGGAAGCTTGAGGGCGGTGAGGAATTTCAGGCGCCGGAGCTTGTCATGGTGTATTCAGATAAGGGCTTTGGAGAGATGTCAAGGACATTTCACAGACTTTACCGAAAAAGGCTTGTCAGAGGAAGATATCGTGATGAAGTAAGACCTATCCTTGTGAATAATTGGGAGGCAACATATTTTGAATTTGATGAGGAAAAAATTCTCGGGCTTGCAAAAGAGGCGAAAAATTTAGGCATAGAGCTTATGGTGCTTGATGATGGATGGTTTGGCAAGCGCAACAGTGATAATTGCTCCCTTGGGGATTGGTATGTCAATAAAGAAAAGCTTCCAAATGGTATAAATAGTCTTGCCGAGAGAGTAAATGAAATAGGAATAAAGTTTGGTCTATGGTTCGAGCCGGAGATGGTTTCTCCTGACAGTGATTTGTACAGAGCCCATCCTGACTGGTGTATTCACGTACCTGACAGAGTGAGGACAGAATGCAGACATCAGCTTACACTTGATTTAAGCAGAAAAGAGGTATGCGATTATATAGTGGAAACTGTTTGCAGTATATTAAAGGAAGCAGATATTTCGTATGTAAAATGGGATATGAACAGACATATGTCAGAGCTTGGTTCGGCAGGAATCACAAATGACAGGCAGAAGGAGATGCCACACAGATATATGCTGGGATTATATGATGTGCTGGAGCGTATTGTTACATCTAATCCGGATGTATTGTTTGAAAGCTGTTCAGGCGGTGGCGGCAGATTCGACCCGGGAATGCTTTATTATATGCCGCAGGTATGGACAAGCGATGATACTGATGCAGTGGAGAGACTGTTTATTCAATATGGAACCAGTCTTGTATATCCTATCAGCGCCATGGGAGCCCATGTGTCAGCAGTTCCAAATCATCAGGCAAACAGAGTAACTTCTCTTAAGATGAGAGGTGATGTTGCCATGAGTGGCAATTTCGGATATGAACTTGATTTAATGAAGCTTACAGAAGAGGAAAAGGCGGAAGTAAGGCAGCAGGTAGAACAGTACAAGGATCTTCGTACATTTATACAGCATGGCGATATGTACAGACTCAAGAGTCCTTTTGAGGGTAATGATGTTGCATGGCAGTTTATATCGGAAGATGGAAATGATATTTTTGCAGCTTATTTCAGAATACTGTGCAAGGTAAATGGAGGCATATTCAGAATGAAATTTGCTGCACTTGATGAGGATGCTTTGTATGAAATAGTGGGAGAAGGCAAGACATATTCAGGAGATGAGCTTATGAATATCGGACTTGTGGTTGATATGTGGGGCGATTTTACAAGCAGGACTTGGAGAATTAAAAGAATATCATAAAATTTCAGACCTTGATGTTTATTGGGTGAGATAAACGTCAAGGTCTGTTTGTCAATAGATTTTTCATTCAATTACCAATTGTTTTACAGACAATATTTGAAGGGGTATAATCTGCATATAAACAAAGCAAAGGAGAAGTGAGTTATGAATCATATCGGAGATACCATTAGTAAAATGCGCCAAAACAAAAATATGACACAAGAGGAATTTGCGTCTCGTCTGGGAGTGACACCACAGGCGGTGAGCCGTTGGGAAAGGGGAAACAGCCTTCCGGATATCTCAATTATAAAGGGGATTTGTCAGGTTCTTTCTGTAAGTGCCAATACCCTGCTTGAAATTGAAAATGATAACAGGGTAATTGAAAATGATGATGTAACTATGGAAAAGGAAATCAGAAGTAATTTATTTGCAGAGCCACTGGTGATGGAATTTGGCAGTGGAATAATTCCATATGTGGTTGAGGGGTTGAAAACCGATTATTTGAATCAGTGCAGAAAGGAACTGGTAAGAGAAACCGGAATTCTTATTCCTGTACTGAGATTGCGGGATAATGTTTCGTTAATGGATGATGAAGTATGTATTTTATCATATGATAAGGTTCTTTGGAAAGAGAGAATCGAATTGTCGGCAAATGTGTATCAGAATATGATTTGCCAGGTAAAAGATGTATGCAGAGAGAACTATGGTCGGATTATAAATAAGCAGTGTGTAAAATTGTTAATAGATTGTCTGAAAGAAGATTATCCGGGCGTTGTTGAAGGTCTTGTGCCGGAGAAAATCAGCTATTTGCAGGTAAAAAAGAGATTACAGGAAGTGTTAGAGGGAAAAGGAAATATCAGGGATTTGATACATATATTGGAAGAATTGGAGGAAAAGTGTTTATAGGATTAAGTGTTGCAAAAATATTTTACTTGAAAAAATAAAACGCATATACTATAATAACCGAAACAAAAAGCAATGAGGGAGTAGTCTCGCGAAAGCGTGATGTTGCCAACAAGCGCGGATACATATTATCCTGGTGCATCTTAAAGACAAGACTCATTAAAGATGAAATATCTTTAATGGGGAA
>JBGVOL010000029.1:0-26850 GCA_045126475.1 Lachnospiraceae bacterium
AGATTTCTACTACTCTTCTTCATATTTTCTCCAGTTATTAAAGTTTACCAAATCCTTGTAATCTACTGTTTCAACCTTTACTTCTTCACGGCTGTCCGGGTCAACCGCAGAACGCTTATACGCGTAAAAATAATCTCTAAACTCTATCTCTGCCGTAATGCTGTCATCCAGGAAGCCCGGCTCATTTGTAATGAGATAATTAACCATTACGGAATCAGAAGTAATCGTAGCTGAACCGCCTACTTTTATGTTATTTCCGGCTATAATCATTCCCGTAAAATTATGGTTAAGTGTCACAGAACCCGTAGCTATGATGATGCCACCGATACAGCCCTCCGGCACTTCGTAATTTCCGTCTATTGCCATCTTTGTATAATAGCCATAAGCCACGTTTTCGCCATACTGTACTGCCGCACCGGTAGGATTATACTCATGTCCGTCAAGCCATGAGCGGTCAACAATGACATCAAATATACTGCTTGAGCTCATTTCATTTCCGGTTATAAGATAATCTTTCTTCTGCCACAAAGCGGAATCAATATCATTTACTACATATCTGCTTCCTCCGTTTGCAATATCAGTCCACGGTATATCCGCCAGAATATGTGTAAGTATGTTATATCTGTTTCTAAGGTCTAAAGCTGTCAGTACAAACTCATCATTTGGCATATCAAAACCTGTGTTGGCATATGATACTCCATCAACTGTTGACGAAGTCGTTCCTGCCACAGTACTTGCAGTCTTTCCGTCTGTAGTGACTAAAAGTGCTCCCTTTGTATATATGGCAGAACCATCACCCTCTATCTTTACATAGCTGCTGCCGCCAAAAAGACTCTCTGTATATCTGTTAAGCTTTGCCGTCAGCTCAGAGTTTGCTCCATTCCTTCCTTCTGCCACATCCCTTGCATAAGCTGCCGCAGATGCCTTATCTTTAAAGTTAAGATAAACATATATTTTATCTTCACCTATATTTCTTACTGTATATGGAGTGTCTGCAAGATATGCTTTTGCAAAAAAGCCTGTCACATCACATATCTTTATCTCAGGATCAGCAACGGCTGCCTGCTGCAGGTTTTCCCATGTTGACTTAGGCATAGGATTTGATACGCCCTCCAGATAATTTATTGCCAGATACTCTGCCGGCATGAGATAAATCTCCTGGTCACCCTTAAATGACAATGATTCACCTGTCATATAGTCGGTGTCATTTCCCGAAAGATCTACATATGCATGACCGCCAAGTATCATCTTATCTGTTCCGATTGTAAGATTTGTGTTTCTTCCGTTAATAATTATGGCACTGCTTGCAGCATGGAGCGTGCTTCCTGAATATCCGTCATATCCGTAGCCATAATATTTACCATTAAGATTTATTTCAGAATTTGCTCCCTCTGCAGTGAGGTCATCCTTAACAAATGTATTGCAAAGGGAATCTACTTCAATAACAGCTCCTGCCGTCTTATCTCTTCCACTCTGTATAAATGTGTTTGTAATAAGATTGGTACACCATATATTGGTATTGCTGAAACTTATCTTTGATGTATAATCCGCATTTCCCGAAACTACAATGCTGCCTCCGTCGACATTTCCTCCGCAGACAACGTTTATCTTATCAGGGCCAAATGATGCCACTGTAAGTTCTCCGCCCATGGTACTTCCCGGAACTACCTTTAACTTATCACCGGCATAAACAGAACCGTTTACATTTGCACTACAGCCCTCCACACTGAGAGAATTATCTGCAATCAAAGCATAAGATGTAAAATCATTGAGTCTGTTGCTGCTTGAGAAGTCAATACTCATGTTAGGGAATTCCACTTCGAGGTCGGCTGTAACATGTGAAAAATATGTTTCTCCCGATTTCTGTTCCTTATATGACACAACAACGTCCTCTACAATAAGAACATATTCAAGACCTGAATCAGAATCCTTATAGGCTCTTATTCCTCCGACTTTCTTAATGTCTGCCATACCTGCATCATATCCCTTTATGTATCCCTTTAGATAATCTGCCACAATCTGCATCACCGCCGGGTCGTTTGATGACAATTCATTGGAATCACCCATAAAATAAAGATGTCCGCCGGTCATGCTTTCAAGAACATTATTGATAAATGTGTTCTTAAATTCTTTCTTCGCAGTATCATTGTCCATGATATAAGAATATCCCGCAGGATCCTGCTTAACAATATTTGTGAGAACTTCTTCATAAGACTTACCAAGAAGATTCATGGCACTAAGTCCCACGCCGCCCCGTATCTCATCCAGAACCGATTCTGACGTATAAAATGTACTTGTTGAATTTCTGTCAACATTTTTCATAGCCATATTATTTACTGCGGCTGACATAACAGCCAAAGCCAGTGTCGTCAAAAACGTAATGATTAAAATTGCAAGAATAAATGTAGAGCCCTGATTATTCAGTTTTTTTACAGTTATTTTTTTCATGACTGTTATCTGCCTTTCTTTACTTTGTAGTTGAAAATGTTACTACGGTTTTATCGTTTCCTTCAAGCTTTACCGATATGTCCATCTGGTATAATGCATTGCCCGAACTGTAATTTCCATATGTCAGGCCATAGTTATTCGTAAATGACGTATCCTTATCTCCTATATTGGTATAAACCTTAGCAGTGCTAAGCTCAGGATTATACATTGTATAGTTTACTCCATTGACATAAAGATTTCTTGGATTTATACGTTCACGCATAGAAGAGTTTTGACCTACGTTATACATCTCCTGCTCTGCTATATAAAAATACAAATCCTGCTTTTTCGCAGAATCACCTGTATACGTATAGTACACGTTAATTATGTCAGAATTATAGTAGAAACCGTCACCCACTTCAGTGCTGCTGTACAAATCAAATATAGGGCAAATCATATATACACTGTGTATCTGGCTTCCATTGTACACTTTCTGCATACTCCTTGTAACACTCACACTCTCGACATTATCGTAGGTGTACGTCATTGTCAGTGTAATAGTGTAATCGTACTCCTCGCTTACACTTTTGTAATCACATGTTATATTCACATCTGTTGTTTTTTTGATTTTACTTCTCTCAGACTGGTCAGTAATTTTTTCAAGAACCTCATCTTCAAGTCTGCCTGTAAATAAATCCTTCAACTGGTCATCATAACCTGCATACTGTCTGTAAAGCATAACGCAGTCAGAACCAAAGAGACCTGAAAACACCGGTAAATCCACATCATTTATCTGTAATTTTTCACTTTCGCCGCCCTTATATACATCAGGATTCAGTTCTACAGTCACAAGAAACTTTTCCTTGTCTGCACCTGTTATGGCTATGTCCTTAAATGTGTACTTACCGGTGGCTTCATCTATTTCCACCTCGACACCTTCATTTTCGTACTCTTCGACAAGAGCCTCCAAAGAAAATGCCTTAAAGAGCTCTGCCGTATCCTGTGCCACAGCAGTTCCGTTCTGTATTGTTCTCGCCTCGCTGTTTACCTTCATGGCACTGATAAAGCTGTTAATAAGCGGAGCAGCAATGATGGCGATTATCGCAATGGTTGCTAATATCTCCACAAGAGATATACCTTTATTATTCTTTTTTACTGTTGATATTAGTTTCTTCATAACGAAATCACCACCTGTTACTCCATTTCCTTATTTTTTATTGTTATTTATTACTCTGTGTAGAATACAACATTTCCTATTGTCTGTGTGATATTTACTCTCGGAGAAGCTGCATCGTCATTGATAATCGCTGCGTTCAATACCATATCACTTTCATTTATTATTGTTACGTTTGCCAGTGTGTTGTCATTGGCTGCTGCTCTTGGCTTACTGATAATCAGTAAATCAAGTGAATCTCCGCATACAAGCGGCGCTCCGTTGTCATAATCTTCTGCCGGATATACATTAGTACCTATCTTGTAGCTTACCCTGTAGTCGCCTGCCTGACCTGTGACACGGATAGTTATATCCTCAACTCCATTATTGTTTGATGACACTGCCGTCGTATTTGACGGGTCACCTGACTGACCTACTGACATATTATCCATGTCAGAACCAGGCTGATTTAAGATAATGTATAAATCATGGTCATTTATTATTCTGTCTTTGTATGAATTCTCTGCACCTGATGTAATAAATGAGTCTGATGCAAATATATTGTCAGTACCTACAGGAATATCCTTTATGTTCACATCTGTTACCTCTCGGTCACTGCCTGTTACTGCATAAAGTGTCATCTGCATTGTTCCCGAAACAATATCAGTTGACTGGCTGTAGCTGAAAGAAATGTTATTTACTGTAGCCTTTCTTCCGTTCTCCCTTAGATATTCAAGGACTTTCTTAAAGTCGGCATATGTACATTCATAGGAAAGACCCAGCTGTGTACTTATTCCTTCATAATCACTTGAGTAAACCTTCTGTCCCGGTGTAGAAGGGTTTGTAGATGTAATCTGTCCGAATGTATAGACAGGTGTAATAGTGGTGAATCCCATCTGCTTTAACCATACACCGGTATTCTGCTCAACAGTTCCAAGGAACACCAATGTCTGTTCCTCACTGAGATTTGTGTTGTACGAATTAAGTACCTGCTTATATTCTTCTTTGTTTTTCTCTGTATCCTTAACAAATATACTTCTCTTACCGTTTTTTACGCTGAGGTCTGAATGTTTATCACTTAACGTTCTGTACTGCTGTTCCAACTCCGTGTTAGATGTTGTAATCTTATCAAACAGCAGGAATGCACCGCCAAGTATTAAGACAATCAGCAACACAAGTATAAGTTTTTTATCTCTTTCCGAAACCTGCAATTTCATACTACTCCACCTCCTCTTCTGTCTCAGTCTCAGTCTCTGTCTCTGTCTCTGTCTCTGTTTCCTGTTCTGTCGGTGTCTCCCCGACTGCAGAAGATTCCGGGTTTATATATTCTTCTATGCCTGAATTAAATGAGAATGTTATGCTGAATGATGATGATATAACGCCATACTCATCTTTCGACTCTGCTGAGCTTGAAACAAACACTCCCGATACACCAGGCATACTGTTAAGCTGTGTGATAAACTTTGCTATGGACTGCTTTGTACTTGTAACCGCCGAGATGGATACCTGTCCGTTATTTACTGTCATACCTTTTATGGAAACATCACTCGGCATTCCCTTTTCAAGTGCTCCCAAAAATTCAGCAAGATAGTCATTGGCACTTGATGTAATGCCCGCAAAGTTAAGGGCATCCGAAAGCTTGTCCTTTGAGTTGTAATAATTACTAACAACTACTTCTACATCCTTTATGGCATCTATTCTCTCTTCCATATCGGATATATCCATTCTAAGGGAAATATTCTGTATAATCGGAACAACAAGGGCAACAATACCAATTGCCAATGATGCCGCAACTCCTATAAGAAGGTATCGTATGGTCATATCCTTCTTTACGCCTTCAAGCTTGTCCGGCACAAAGTTTACAGGTTCAAATACAGCACCTACACATGATATGTATTTAGCTATCATCTTTGCATCAAATCTGAAGCTTGGTGCCACCGTAACGCCTCTGAATTTCTTAATACGTGTAAGATTATCTGCAAACTCATTTGCCATAAGGCTGTCAAGTCCAAGGATATTTTCTGCTTCACCTGTCAGATACGCTTTCTCAACAACATTCTCCGCACTTCTTGAAGTATAGTAATCAACTACTCTCGTAATACTGTTGACAAAATATCTAAGTGACTCTGTTATCTCATCACCGTCAAATCTACTGTGAATAAGACCTCTGGTTGAAATAAGTTCATCTGCCTCTCTATCTGTCAGATTCATCTTCTCCATTACGGCATGAACTACAACATTCTTTCCGTACGGAACGTTTCTCTGAAGCTCTAAGATATTGTTTTTGTAAATATTAACTGTAGAGTTATCATCATGTACATGGATAACAACAGATGTCTCAGCATCAACCTGCTTGTTAAGAAATGCTACCGTTGCATTGTTGTAACTTTCAATATTCCTGATGTTCTTGCCCATAAGTTCTGCAAGACGGTAATATCCCTCAACCATATCTGCTGCAGCCGCATACAGACCCACTCTGAGCTGCTTTTCTCCGTCTGCCGACACTACCTGCGACATAACCTTCTCTGCAATTACATAATTCTCCACATCCATCGGGAAATAGTCTGAGGCATTCGCCTTAAGCATCGCCTTAAGTTTTGACTCCTTTAAAAAAGGTACAAAGACTTCCTTATATACAATTTTTGTTGACTTTAAAACAAAAATAATATCTTTGGAAGTTATGTCCTGCGCAGCTAACTCTTCATTTATAATCTGAGCCAGACCTTCAATATTCAGAAGTTTTCCGTCTTCAACGTATCCTTCCGGAGTATCCAACGTAAATGCTTTTTCAATTGTTGTTACTCTTAACGAGTCGTTAATTTCACATACTTTGATTTTTGATGTGCCTATAGTGGCTGTAATCACTGTTGCCATCTAACTCTTCTCCTCCTTATGTCTATCCTGTCCGTTTCAACATTGATTTGTGTTGTTTGCTTAATATAGAAAGTGTTCTACACTAAACAAACATCACAAATCTTTTTATATATTTCCGTTATCGTACCATTATCCCACAATAAGACCTATGTACCAGTCAATCAGCGGTTTTCCGTACATCATCGCTATAAATATTCCTATTGAAAGATAGGGACCAAAAGCAAGCATCCTGTCTTTCTTTGACACTATCATAAGAGTAATGTGTATAACGGAACCGATAATACATCCCGCAAATAGTGCCACTATAATATTCTGCCATCCCAAAAGCAAT
Organism: Lachnospiraceae bacterium; assembly: GCA_045126475.1. Lineage (GTDB taxonomy): Bacteria > Bacillota > Clostridia > Lachnospirales > Lachnospiraceae > SVEL01. Next base: position 6,786 of record JBGVOL010000029.1, read on the forward strand.
CCTGCAGCCGCCATGAGTTTGATGTCACCGCCGCCGATTCCTCTTCCCTTTGTGACAATATAACACAAAAGCAGGAATCCGCTCACTGATACCATGCCAATAAGATATGTAAGAATATTTTCATAATCGTACACTGCCCTCACCACACCCAGTATTAGTATAAATATATTGAATGATACCGGTATTTCAAATGTGCGAAGGTCAATAATGCTCAGTGCCAGAAGTGCTGACACACACAGGCAGTACAATATGCTGATGAAGTTAAAACCATTTACAACGAATATCCATACATACCCGATTCCATTGGCAAATTCAACCAATGGATACTGTACAGAAATCTTTGCTTTACAATATCTGCATTTTCCCCGCAGGAACAACCAGCTGAAAAGCGGTATGAGGTCATACCACTTCAGCTGTGTCCCGCAGCTCATGCAGTGAGAACGCTCTGTTGCAATATTCTCTTTTTTAGGTATTCTGTATATACATACATTCAAAAAACTTCCAATGACAATACCATACAGAAAAGCTATTATTAATAAGAATGTTGTAAACAGATTTAACTCACTTAGCATATTTTCTCATTTCCTTGTTCAAACAAATTAATCAGCAGTATACTCGCTTCCTGCGATATAATCCTTGTAGTCTGTCTTCTTTGAATCTACCTTAATTGATACGGCGCCATCAACAATCTTAACCTTTACATCCGCTGCGGAAATTCCCTTAAATGCCTCAGAAGATCCCTGGAATATATATTTGCCTTCAGCATCAGCTTTAAATGTCTCTTTTAATGTGTTCTTGATAATATTGTATGGATCCATAGCAGCAGTCATAAGTTGTGAGAGCTGATACTCTGTACCACTTGTGTACTTTGCCTCCGGATCAACAGCGTATGTTGAACATGCTGTCTTAATTGAATCAAGTGCCTGAATGTCCTTTGAGTACTTAGACTTCTCAACATATCCTAAGATTGTTGAACCAAGTACTGCGATAAGTACTACCATAATTGCGATAACTACGATTAACTCTACGAGAGAGAAACCTTTGTTATTCTTCTTCATTTCTCTTAACTTCTTCATTGTAAATTCCTCCGTTTTCTTAAATATGTTATATATAGGCTTTCGCCCTTAACTCCGGTGTCGGGTACACCAAAGTTATTAACAATTTCGGTCTAACCCTCGGCTAAATTGTACATATCGAGGATTGGCATGTAGATTGCAGCTATGATTGAAACTACTACTACTGCCATGACAACGATAATAAGCGGCTCCATAAGTGATGTCGCCTGCTGTGTCGTAAGCTCTACTTCCTCGTCATAGTACTCTGCTACGTTCATAAGCATGCCTTCCATATCGCCGGATTCCTCACCGATGGCAAGCATGTGAAGTACAAGTGGCGGAAAAAGTCCGCTTGACTTAAGTGGTGCTGACAGCGGAAGGCCTCTCTGCACCTGTTTTGTAGCTTCCTTAAGTGCATCTTTATACAGTATGTTGTCAAGTGTCTTGGCTGTTGTCTCTATGGCTTCTATAAGGGGCATACCTGCTGCCAGAAGTGTTGCAAGAGTTCTTGAAAATCTGGCACATTCCGTCTTTGTTGTAAGAGCACCGAATACCGGAATCTTCAGCTTAATCTTTGCCACCACTCGTGAGCCCTTCTCAGACTTTGCATACGCCTTATATGAACCGAATACCAGTGCCAAGCCAAGAACCCAGAAATACCAGCTGTCAACAAGTGAATCACTGAGTCCCATAATTGCACGGGTATATCCCGGAAGTTGCGAACCCATACTTGCAAATGTGGTTGCAAACTCCGGCAAAACCTTTACAAGCATGATTACTACTATAATAACTGTTACGGCAAGAAGAACGATTGGATACATCATTGCTTTCTTTACCATTCCCTTAAGCTTTGTGTCCTTGTCAAAGTGTGAGCTCATTCTGTCAAGGGCAACCTCAAGACTTCCCGATGCCTCACCTGCCTCAATCATGTTGATTAAGATACCCGGAAACACTTTGTTTCCTTCCTTCTTCATGGCGTTTGACAGTGTATCACCTTTTTGAACGCTATCCTTTACATTCTTAAGTGCTTCCTGAAGCTTTTTATTGTTAGTCTGTGTGCTTAACATCTCAAGGGCAGTGACAATGCTTATACCTGCGTGAAGTATACTTTTAAACTGCTTACAGAATACACCCAAATCCCTGGACTTAACCTTTTTCTTTCCGAAGCCTCCGAATGAAAGTTCCTTATTAAGCAGTGATGCTTCCTCAAGTTTTAGTACAATATTGCCTTCCGACTTAAGTAAGACTCTTGCTTTCTCAAGGGAGTCTGCCTCGACACTTCCTTTTTTTGTCTTGCCGTTTTTATCAACGACTTCGTATAAAAATTCTGCCATGTCTTCCCCTTTCCTAATTTTTATATTTCCATTTTAAGCTTACGCTCCATGTTCTGTGTATCCTGAGCATAATTCAATGCTGACTCTGCGCTTATCTGACCTGATATAAACAAATCAAAAAGTGCATCATCCATGGTCTGCATGCCCAGTTTTTTATTTGTCTGTATCATGGACGTAATCTGAAATGTTTTGTTTTCTCTTATAAGATTCTTAATGGCAACCGTATTGTGCATTACCTCAAAGGCTGCCACTCTTCCCTTAACCTTATCACGCGCTATAAGCTGCTGTGATACAACACACTCGAGAACCATGGCAAGCTGGACACGTATCTGCTGCTGCTGGTGTGGTGGGAATACATCTATTACTCTGTCGATTGTACTTGCCGCACCGATGGTATGTAATGTGGACAGTACCAGATGTCCTGTCTCCGCAGCCGTAATGGCTGTTGAAATAGTCTCAAGATCTCTCATCTCTCCTACAAGTATTACATCCGGGTCTTCACGAAGTGCCGCTCTTAAAGCATTGGCATATGAGTTACTGTCAAGTCCTATTTCTCTCTGATTTACCATGGACTTTTTATGTGAGTGGAGATACTCGATAGGGTCCTCCAGCGTTATTACATGATTCTCTGTCTTTTCATTAATCTGGTCAATAATCGATGCCAGTGTGGTTGACTTACCGCTTCCCGTAGGTCCTGTTACCAGAACAAGTCCTCTCTTTTTCTTATATACATTTACAACCGACTGAGGTATACCCAGGTCTTCCGGTCTTGGAATCTGTGTTCCTACAAGACGAATTGCCGCTGACAAGGAACCTCTCTGCTTATACGCATTTACACGGTATCTTCCGACCTGCGGTATGGAGAACGAAAAATCCACTTCTCCTTTCTCCTCCAGTATGTCCGTCTGTCTTTCTGAAAGAATTTGTCCGATAATCGTACCGGTATCACCCGGCAGAAGCTTTGGATAATTCATATCCATAAGTCTTCCATTGACACGCATCTTTGGTGGCACGCCAACGGTTATATGTACGTCTGAAGCCTCGTACTCTTTTGCTATTCTTAACAGTTCTTCTATTGTTATCATTCCGCTGTCTGCTCCTAATCTTCATCAGCACTGTATGTAACTTTCAGAAGTTCAGCCATAGATGTGACTCCTTCACATACATACTTTGCTGCAGAATGTCTTAAGGAACTCATGCCGTCCTCCTCAGCCGCTGCCTTTATCTTATCAGCCGATGCCCGACTCGCTATGAGACTCCTGATTTTCTGGTTAATGGTCATTATCTCATATATACCGATTCTTCCGCGGTAGCCTGAGCCGTTGCATATAGCACATCCGCATGGCTCGTAGATAATCTGTTTCTTATCTTTCGGAAGTCCCATTATTCTCTTATCTTCGTCTGTTGCCTCTTTCGGCTTCTTGCACTCACAAAGACGTCTTACCAGTCTCTGTGCAATGATTCCAACAAGCGAGTCTCCCAGAAGATAAGGTTCAATACCCATGTCGATAAGTCGTCCTACAGTAACCGCAGTACTGTTTGTATGAAGTGTACTTACAACAAGATGTCCTGTTATAGACGCTCTTACGGCAATCTCAGCCGTCTCACTGTCTCGAATCTCACCTATCATGATTACATCAGGGTCCTGTCTCAGGATTGAACGAAGGGCATTGGCAAATGTCATATCGGCCTTATTATTTACCTGTACCTGGTTAACGCCGTCTACGTTGGCCTCTACCGGGTCCTCAACCGTGATAACATTTACTTCCTCTGTACTAAGCTCGCTGAGAGCCGTATAAAGTGTTGTCGACTTTCCGCTTCCTGTCGGTCCCGTTACAAGAATGATACCGTTTGGATTCTTTAAGATGTTGTCAAACTTCACAAGGTCTTCCGGTCTTAATCCAAGTTCACTCTTCTGACGATTAAATCCTTCTTTGGATGCAAGTCTCATAACGACCTTCTCACCATATACCGTAGGAAGGTTAGATACACGGATATCGTATTCCTTATGATCTACATCAATGGTAATACGTCCGTCCTGCGGTTTTCTCTTCTCAGATATATCCATGCCTGAAATAATCTTTAATCTGGCTATAATCGCAGGGAAAAGTGCCTTATCGTATGTAATTATCTCTCGCAGAACACCGTCTACACGATAACGGACTCTGACGAAAGTTTCAAACGGCTCTATATGTATATCACTGGCTCTCTGTCTTACGGCCTGCTCAATAATATTCCTTACAAGGATAACGATTGGTGAGTTCTCTACATCTTCATTTTTCTCATCTTCCTCATCCTCGCCAAGATATGTCTCCTGTTCCTTCTTATACTGCTCTGCAATGGCATTGGCCTGCTGTTTACCGAAGAATCTGTCTATCTGTGCCTCTATCTGCAATGTGGTAGATATCACAGGCTCCACCTGAAGACCGGTTATGATTGAAATATCATCAATCGCATAGAAATCCTGTGGGTCAGCCATAGCAACCCTCAGAAGGCTGACATCATTCTCGGCAAAGCCGATAGGAATCAGCTTATACTTTCTTGCTATAGGTTCAGTGATAAGATGAACCGCTTTTTCATCTATATCTGTCTTACGCAAATCAACATATTCGATTTCAAGAACCCTCTGGAGAACTTTAACTAATACATCTTCCCTGATATATCCTAACTCAATAAGGGTCTCTCCGAGAAGAGTCCCTTTTTCTTTCTGGGCATCCAAGGCTTCATTAAGCTGTTCCTCCGTAATCAGCTTATCTTCAACGAGTGCGTCTCCGATACGTACTCTCTTCCTAAATCCTGCCATATTAATTTACCTCACAATACTAAATACACTGTCTAAAACATTATGTCTACTTATAAAAATATCACAAAAACCGACTTTTTTCAATACATAAAACTAACAAAAACATAATAATATTAAAATAAATGTCTTTACCCCAGCTCTTTTTCACAAAGTTCAAGAGCCGAAGCTATAACCTTATCCATGTCGTAATACTTATACTCGCCAAGTCTTCCCCCAAATATGACATTTTTCTCGGCTCCTGCAAGCTTTTTATATTCCTCGTAGAGCTTGCCGTTTCTCTCATCATTTACAGGATAATACGGCTCGTCCCCAAGCTTCCACTCAGAACTGTATTCACGGCTTATAACTGTCTTTGGCTGTGTTCCGAACTCGAACCATTTATGCTCTATTATACGTGTCCACGGTGTCTCCGAATCTGTGTAATTTACCGCTGCATTTCCCTGAAAATTAGGCATATCAAGAACTTCCGTCTCAAAACGTACCGAACGATACTGCAGTTCTCCCAGACTGTATCCGAAATACGCATCAATAGGGCCTGTGAAGATGACTTTATCCGCAAAGCCGTCATATTCTGCCTTATTTTCAAGATAATCAACGTTTAATCTAACCTCAATACCTTCCAGCATATTTTCAACCATCTTTGTGTATCCGCCTACAGGTATGCCCTGATATAATGCATTAAAATAATTATTGTCAAAGGTGTATCTGACAGGCAGCCTCTTTATAATGAATGCCGGAAGCTCTGTACATGGTCTTCCCCACTGTTTCTCCGTATATCCTTTTATAAGTTTCTCATAGATATCGGTTCCCACAAGGCTTATGGCCTGTTCCTCAAGATTTTTCGGTTCTGTAATGCCTGCTGCTTTCTTCTGTTCCTCAATCTTTTCTGCTGCCTCCTCCGGTGTGACAACTCCCCACATTTTGTTAAATGTATACATATTAAACGGCAGTGAATAAAGCTCACCTTTGTAATTTGCCACCGGTGAGTTTGTAAATCTGTTGAATTCCGCAAAGGCTGTTATGTATTCCCATACCTTTTTGTCATTGGTGTGGAATATGTGGGCACCGTATTTATGCACGTTTATACCCTCGATTTCCTCTGTATATACATTTCCTCCTATATTCGGTCTCTTGTCAATAACAAGCACTTTCTTTCCCGCTTCCTTGGCCTCATGGGCAAAAACAGCACCAAATAATCCCGAACCTACTACTAAATAATCATATGCACTATTCATTATCCCTTCTCCTTTTACTTCTTTGTTTCACAATACCACAAAAGCCGTCAGAAAGGAAGATAAACTTTTCTAACATCCTTCATATACCGATAAAACAAAAGCCGGAGTTCTTATTGACGTACATTTCCGTCAATGATAAAATAAGCGCACTGAAATCAACGCATACACAGACAATGAAAGAATGGCTCAAAAAAATAAGTATTTTTACGGTTGGTCCACTACAGAAGCATTTAATATCCGATTTGACGGATGCAGATTTGAAGTTCCGGCACTTTCGTATCCGAATGCCCATAAAACATATGTTAATGCGCGTATAATGTTACAATTGGAATTCAGTAACGGACATGATATATCATTTACAAATTGTTATGTAAACGGCGGAGGTATGAGTGTATACGCCAGTTGCAAAAACGACTGCCAATATAGGGATACCTATTTCAAAAATCTAAAGTTCGGATGTGCAAACAGATATGGAAAAATTTATCCGGTTCAGTCACCGGGCGTTGAGCTCAATGAGGATACATGGACAGATGCCGATTCAATTTATATCGGAACAGTATTTAGGGACAAATCATCCGAAGCCATTGGAATATCTGTTACTAACGACACTAATCAGATACGCACATTCAGAGCTTACACTTCCGGCGGCAACTACTACGATTTTGAGATTGAGGCATGTCCTTTATGGAAAGATTTCAACGGCAGAACGTTTGAAGATTTCCCTTTTGACAGATTATATACAATACCGGAATATTCACTGATGACGTCTGAATTTATTCATCTAAATCTGTTTTCTCTTATTAATCTTCTGATTTTATAATCATTTTTACTATTGCTGTAACTGCCCCAAAAAGCACTCCTGCAATCGGCCAAACAATCCATGTAATATCCCACTGATTCGTAGTAAATGACCATCCAAGATAAATTGCCACCGCTACCATCCAATATATTCCTGCTATACCGTTCATCACAGGGGCTGCCTTCTTTTTCTTAATTGTATAGTCGCCTTGCTGAAGAAGCTTATCAAAACTTGAGTTAATAATTCCTACTCTCACAAAAAGATTTACTGCAATTGCAACAATTAACAGCAATACCCCTACCATTGCTGTGATAATGTATCCCTTATCCGTAAGAAATGAACTGACAAGCAACGGTATACAACTTACAATACATAAAACAACACCAATAGAATTAGTAAGGCTGTATTTTTCGGAGAAATTCGCTTTTCTCTCATTCACCATGCCATCAACACCATATGCTGTCTCGATTTTTTCAGTATCGAAATACTCATATTTTTTTGATTTGGCACCGCATTTAATAAACAAAAATACAGCAATCGCAACCATAACCAACAGTACTGATATTCCCAAGCCTCCTGGCTCCACCCGTTACGTTTTCTTTCTTCGATTATCTTATCCGCTAATATCATTGTATTTTTCCTTTCACAATATATTTTTGTTCGAACAATCACATAGTACTAAAATAGTTGGTTGCACGCCATAAAGCCTGCTTTGAAATCTGTCAACCGGCAGTTGCACCCCAGTATTTATCACCTTTTGCAAGGTATATTACCATGGCCATATTTCATAAGCAGTATATTCATGGCTAAAATGATATCCCAACTTCTCTGCCAATGCAACAGACCACTTATTCTGTGCATCCCAGCTTGGATATAATCCTCTGTCCAGGCACTCTAAGATAAGTTTTGCCCCACAGGCATATGCCAATCCTTTTCTTCTATAATCCTCTCTTGTGTCGATTTCTATTTCAATACCTTCGTTGTACCTGCTGTAGGATGAAGCACCTGCAACCAATTCTTCGTCTTTTAGGGCAACTACTCCCAATCCCAATTTTTTATATGAATCATAATCCTTAAATTGCGATACAAGATCATTTGCCCATCTGTTTTCGCGGCACAAATCATACTCTTTTTCTTCCAATAATTTCAGTTCATAACCTTCAGGCAGCAGGGCTATAGCCTGTTCCAATTTACACACATCAAAAATATCTTTTTCTTTTTTGATTGCATATCTTATTACTTTCTTTGCTCTATTACCATAGCACTTTTCAATCAGCCCTGCCCATTCATCATTCTCGGGAACCATGATAATAAAATCCCTATCACAGTTTTCCGGTTTAAATCTTACTAACCCCTCGTCGGGTTGTCCTGCACAAAAAGCAAAATCTCCCAATATTGCCATTGCCGCATCATCTGAATCATTTGTATATATCGCTCCCATTATCCCCTGTAAGCATGACCAAATGAGAGTCTCACTCCAATTTTTAAATATTTCATCCGGCTTTTTCATTTTCGCACCCCCTTCCCTCCATATTTCTATCAAAAGTCTCTTCTGTAAATCTTAGACTTAAAGCTAACACTGCCATCGAGTTTTTCATACTCAGAATCCCCAACATATTTCATTCCGAGTTTCTCCATAACTCGTCTGCTTTTATCATTTTCCACAGCAAATTGCCCTTCGATTGCATTTACCGGGCGCGTCTTTCGCACATGTTCAATCAGTCCCTGAATGGCTTCAACCGCATACCCATGTCCCCACTGGTCCGCTTTAATGTTGTATCCAATAACCCAGACATCCCGCTCCGAATTATATACAATACCGCCACTTCCTATAAGTTCACCGGTCTCCTTGATTACAAAACCCACATCATAATTATCGGGTTCATCGGGATTGCGCCCTTCTATCCATGTCTTTACATCTTCTGCACATTTATACAGCGGATAAATCATATATGTATTTACTTTTGGATCTCCACACCATTTGAAGGCGGCCTTATAATCCTCCGGTACAAGATTTCTTAAAATAAGTCTTTCAGTTTCTATATTTACTCGCATAATTTTTCTCCTCCAATCCACGCTCCGGCACTTTCTAAAGAAAAAAGCACAACTTCGCCAAGAAATTGTGCCATAAAATCAAAAAATGACTTAACCAACCTGTATGGTATGTATAATAAATCCGGATGGGCGGCGTATCCATCATATCAGGTTCCACTTTGGGAGCGCAGGGTGCCTTTCCTGCTCGTCAGATTCATAATACAATTATAAACTACCATGATTATTCTTTTTCCGCCATCAATCCATCTTATATACGGAATGAAACTTCCTTTCGACCTTGAGTAGCTTTTTTCTTACGCTGAATATTTCTTGGTGCACTCTTTATCTGTTCCAAAAGCTTCTGTGATTCTTTATCCAACTGGGCAACGGACATTTCCCGATACTGCTCAGGGATTCTGAATTCATCATTTTCCATTACCATCATTATCCATTACCTCCTTTATCACTATCTCAAAAGTTTCTTGCATCTCTTGAAGCGTAATAAGTCTTGCTTCATAATCATTATATCCCTGATTTAGTTTCTTGGCAACTAACAAATTATAGTAATTCTCATTAAGTTCCTCATCTGCCGCATAAAGAAAAACCTTTCCATCATGACAAATTACTAAGCCCATGTTATATCCATTTTCGAAATTTGCATTAAAATCTGGAATACTAGGTGGAAAACTGCTTGGATGTGTATGAATCGTTAATAGCCTTTTCTCAGGATCATTTTTATACTCTGCAACAATCCTTTTAGTTTTATCAGAATAGACAATTTCTTTAACCGTCTTTGCATTCAACTCTTCAGCAACTACTGTCAGCGTATCGAGATCAATCCAATACATATCTTCGTACTCAGTTCCTGATCTATGCTCTAACATCTTTTTTGCTAATTGATAGACCAGGCGATTTAATTCTCTCGAATCAGATAATGAGTCAAATTTCTTCCTGTACTCTCCACCGTTAATATATCCATTATTAATTTGTGTGTATTTATTACGTCCTGCACGTTGGAATTCTACTTCATTCTTTGTCATATGTACTTCCTATTTTTTCGTTTTGTGCTACATTAGAGTTTTCATAAGAAATCATGATTGACAAACCCCTCTTTCATGAATAACACTAAAACTTTTGTGTTTAACCTCATCGTATGGTATAATAACCAATGGATAACTATATTGTATATTATCCATTGGTTACTGTCAATATAAAGGAGAGATTTTGTTATGTCTGAACAACTTATTCCAGAAAGATTAATAGCAGCACGCAAAAATATCGGAATCACAATGGCCGAAGCCTCAAGAAGACTCAACCTATCAAAAATCGGATATTGTAGGTATGAATATGGCGAACGTGTGCCTTCACCACAAACAGTAGAAATTATTGCTCAGTGTTTTAACACCTCTACAGACTACCTCGTTGGATTATCAGATGATCCATCTCCAAACCGAATTGTCATTGAAAAAGAAAAACAACCATTTTTATTTGAATTAGTTGCTGCATGCCAAGGAGAAAATTCTGAAATAATCAATCGAGTACTCAGCTACTATAACCAATTACAGACACATAAAAATGACACAACTTCAAAATAAAGTACCTACATCTACTACATTTACCATAATTTTGTCAACCACTTTTATCAAAACTTCATCAATTCATCCGTAAGTCGAATAATTTCCGGTGCGATTCTTTCGCGTTCTTTCCGAGTCACTTTCTTGTAGACAGGGTATGCACAGCATACCAGAGCAATCCCTACAGTTCCAATAACAATACCTGTAATCATTGCCACAACACCCTGCAAACCAAGGATGCTTCCCAAATTCGTCATTACAAGGCTCATCCCGCTTCCCAAAATCAGTGCACCATTATACCAATTGAAATTGCAATAACAGAAGCTTTCTTAGTTACACCTGCATCCAACCTGCGTAATTGATCCATTTTATCTTCTTCCTGCGGTTCATACTTTTGACGTATTCTTTTCAGTTCCTCTTGTTCTTTAGTTGCATATGTTATTTTCAAGTTAACGTGTCACTTTTTTCATTTTTTAACTTTTATGCTAAGTTAAATCCATTTACCAAAGTCCCTGATGGTTCTAAGATCACCCGTTTCAAACAGTACTTTTTAGATGATTTACAGCTCGTATTCGATAACCTTTTTGCTAAAAATTTTTCCAACAATTCTTTTTCATGAAATCAGCAATAATCTCAATTGCTTCTCCCTCATAATAAGCAACCAAAAGTTTCTTAAACTCTGGTACATCTTTTTCCGGTATGACAATAAAGCCCATTCCATGCGCAATTAAATAATGATTTGCAAATATTACAGATGCCCTCTTATTACCATCCTTAAACACCTGTGTTTTCATACAATACAGGCATAACTCTATTGCAATATCTACAGGTTCCTTTTTCTGTTTTCGAATCTCATCAATTCTCTCAATTACCACTGATTCAATCGGTAGTGGTGGCACATAACTTGTCCCACCTATTTTTATCGGTATTCCACGAATACGTCCTCCATCATAAAAGAAACCTTCATTTACCAGTTTCGCAATATGGCACAGCATATGATAATTACTTTCACTTTGTATAACATCCCTATCCAAAATAAATTCCCAAGCATGTTTTAGGTTAAGGATTTTTTGTACATCTGTTGCAGAAACACCATTGACTTGTCCATTTTCAATAATATCTTCTGTCTGAGGAAATGAAGTAGCTACGCCTTCCAAAACTGCCTGATCGTAGATACTTGATTTCATATTCGCTCTTGCAAAATCTAAATTCTGCAATACTCTGTCCGACAATTCTTTATCTTCATAACCAAGCGCAGTTAATTCTTTATTAATTTTGCGAATGGCTTTGTTAATTTCTTTTGTCTCTTTTGCATTTTTTAATAATAATTGATATAGTTCATCTGAATATACATCGACATAAGTAGATGTTAGTTTTCCGGCAACTCTCTTACGTATATATAGATATTTTGAACCACTCTGCTCTTTTATTTCCGGATTTCCGTCATAGGGCATCAAATTAAGCCTTGATTGTAAATCAGCACGTTGTTGTAATAATTCTTGAATTTCTGAATAATTAGCACTCATAATTCTACCTCTTCTTTTTAGGGAACTTTTTTATTTATATTATAACCACAAGTTCCCTAATTATCAATATAATTGCAGGGAACTTTTTATTACTATATTAACAAAAAAGTTCCCTATCTTTCTATATCAAAAAGATAATTTTCACGATAATTTTCATCTGCAATTGTCTGCATCAGACTTGATTTACCGCATCTTCCTTAACATCATCCGTTTGCACAAAACCAAGTTTCTTATATATCGGTGCTGCAAACAAAGATGAATAGACAGTTATGGTTTCTGATGTATTTTCTGCAAGAACAGCATTCCACAAGCTTCTTCCAATCCCTTTACCATGATGCTCTCCATCGACAAAAAATAATGCCACATGGCTTCCTTCATTTCTTGTGGCGATTATTCCTATGAGTTCATTGTCCTCAAATGCGCCATAAGCCTTTAACATATTAAGATATTCCTCAGAGTGAATAGCATCCCAAAATGCCTGTTTTCCGGACTCCGAATAGTTAACTGCCTCATACTTTAAAAACACATCCCATATCAAAGGAAGGGCATCATTCAGATTTTTTATGCTTAATTCTTTAATTTTCATCAGTGAAACCCTCCTTTTCATAACCTCTGTATCTCTTATTGCATAGACCGTTTATCCAAAGGAATACATCAGAATTGCCTTACGCAAATCACCTTTTACTCAATGGATTTTAATGACTCCGCCATGTCAATCCGGTCAATTTTTCTTCTCATAACCACATCGACAACCTTTAAGAATAAAAGTACGATGATAACACATAAAAGAAAGCTGACCGGCATGATTGCAACTTTAAATGCAACCATATCTACCTGTATCTGCTGCATGACAAACTGGTGGAGCAGGACACCAAGCGGGAGGCCGATTACGATTCCCATCAGCGTCAGCACCAGATTTTCTCGGAATACATATGCACCCGTCTCCCGCGGATAAAATCCAAGCACTTTGATTGTTGCAACCTCTCTCTCTCGCTCTGTAATATTAATATTACTCAGGTTAAACAGTACAATAAATGCAAGTGCACCGGCACTTCCGATTACAAACCACACAACCGTGTCCATTACCTTCATCATATTTTCCACGCGCTCCTTCATCTCCGGAACAACCATGACATTCATTACCTGTTCAAGTTTACGAAGCTTTGCACCGGCTGAAAATGCTTTCTCATCACTTTTTGTATTTACATACATGGTATTTGGCTTGAATTCCCCTCCAAAATAATCCGCATATGTCTCCGGTGTCATATAGGCATAATGCCAGACATAATTTTCATAGATTCCACCGATTGTAAGTGTGATTTCTTCCTCGCTACTATCTGTAAATGTAATCGTATCCCCCACATGAACACCTGCGATTTCCGCAATCTTCCGGCTTAAGAATATCTCTCCGTATCCAGGATAAGAGCCATCCCCCTCCAGCAGTTCAAAATGCATAAACCCATCCAGGGAACCCTCCTGTGCCGCAACAACATAGACGGTCTTGACTGCGTTTTCCGTATGATATTCTACCGCAGTACGATAAAGAGACACACATTCGGTCATATCGTCACCTGACACATCTTTTACCTCATCCACATCCGCACCTGTAATGGTATCCGAAAATGTCAGTTCAATGTCATGGGTATCAATATCCCCATACTGGAATTCTGCCAGATTGACAACTGAATCCCGCACGCCAAGTCCTGTCAGTACAAGTGCCGTACACCCGGCGATTCCGACTAACATCATGAGCATACGCTTTTTAAAGCGAAATACATTTCGTGCCGTCACCTTGTGCAAAAACTTCATACGTTTCCATATAAAACCAATCTTTTCCAGCAATATACGTTTTCCGGCCGCCGGTGCCTTCGGACGAATCAGCTCTGCCGGCATACACCTAAGTTCATTTTTACATGCAAAATAAGTTGTTCCCATGGAACACACAAGGGATACAGCTATACTAATCAACAGCATCGGCAAGGAGAAATAAAACTTCAAGCCGTCCCCGAAATCATACAATATGCGATATGCACTCCAGATAACATACGGAAAAATATATGTACCTCCGAAAAATCCAACCACGCACCCAATCAGGGCGGATGAACCGGAATAAATCATATATTTGCTTATAATGGCGGCATTGCTGTATCCCAGTGCACGCAGTGTACCAATCTGTCCTCGCTCGTCATCTACCATTCTTGTCATAGTCGTTGAGCATACAAGTGCCGCAATGAGGAAGAAAAATATCGGAAAAACCTTTGCCACACCATCAACAATATTTGTATCATTGTCGTAGCACATATAACCGGTATTTCCACTTCGGTCAAGTGCGTAAACCTCCGGTTCAGAAAGTGTAGGCAATTCAATATCTGCCACAAGTTCACTTCCAACTGCATTCTCATATTGCTTCTGTATTTCATTCTGCATATCTGTATACCGGTTATCAGCCGCCTGCTTTAATGCTGTTTCGATATCATCCCGGATTCCATCAATATAATCCTCGTATTCATCTGTATATATGCCGTAATCATCCTGGCAAAGTACATACATTTCCTTATAATAGTCAAAGCAGAAGCCCTCCGGCTGTATGTACATAAATGCACTGATACGGCCGTTTCCAAGTGACGTTGTTCCTCGTTCCATATTGATATATACCGGTGAATTTACCATGCCTACAACAGTGTAGGAATCATACTTAAAACTATCCTTTACCTCATCGGAATTGCTGGCCGCAATATTAATCTGCTTTCCAATCATGCTTTCATCAAACTGAAAAGCATCCAATACACACTCATCTGCAGTCTCCGGCATTCTTCCTGCACGAAGCTCCAATGTATTTACCTTTTCTGTCAGCGAATTGGCTTTTACCACTATCTCGGAACCATTTTCATCCATATAGATAAAATCCTCAAACACGGCTCCCTCGGCAGCTATGACATGTTCCTGCGCCTGCATGGATGCAACTTCATCCTCATCAAATCCATAGGATGACAGCAATCGAAAATCATAAAACTTGTATTCCCTCAAATAAGAATCCGCAGTCTTAATCATTCCGGGCTTTGTAACCTTTAGCCCTGCAAAAAAACCGACTCCGAGGGCTATAATTGCCATAATCGCAAAGAAACGTCCCTTACTTTTACCAATTGTCCTTCGTATATTCTTTTTATATGCCTTGTTCATTGATTCCCACCTATACCATTACCACTCAATTTCTTCAACAGGCACAACCTGTTCGTTAGACTTCACTGACGCAATCTGTCCGTTTTTCACCTTAATTACGCGATCAGCCATGGCTGTAAGTGCGGAATTATGTGTGATGATAACAACCGTCATCTTCCGTGTACGACTGCAATCCTGAAGCAGCTTCAAAACTGCCTTTCCCGTTTCATAGTCAAGAGCACCTGTGGGCTCGTCACACAAAAGAAGCTTAGGATTTTTCGCCAGCGCACGGGCAATGGAAACTCGTTGCTGTTCTCCTCCTGATAACTGGGCAGGAAAATTGTTTCTTCTCTCCTTTAATCCCACCTGTTCCAGCACAACCTCCGGGTCAAGGGGTTCCTTTGAAAGCTGTGACGCAATCTCGATATTCTCAATTGCCGTCAGATTCGGAATCAGATTGTAAAACTGAAATACGAATCCAATATCCTGCCTTCTGTATGCGGCAAGTTGTTTTTTATTGTATTTTGATACATCATTCCCGTCTAAAATGACTTCGCCCTCGGACAGCGTATCCATGCCTCCCAGTATATTGAGAAGCGTTGTCTTACCTGCTCCCGACTGCCCTACAATGACACAGATTTCGCCCTGTCCAATTTCAAAACTTACATCCTTCAAAGCCTCAACCTTCACATCACCGGTCTGATAGGTCTTGTATACATGTTTAAATTCCACATACCCACTCATATCTTATCTCCATTTCTATCTACAATTATATAACAGAATTTTCCATAGTCATCGAAATATGACGTTTACTACCATCCATTTTATCATAAAAATCATCTATGTAAATCAGAGCTTTATAAATATTATCATTCAAAAAGTAAATTGGTGCCGGATAGTGTATCCATCTGCTTAATCGCCAAACTTCTAAGCAATATAAGTCTTTCTGATTGAGATTTCCCCTGCTCAATTAAAATAGCATTATAACTCTCCATATTTGCCAACACCAATAACTGATTTAAATTTGCATCGTCACGCACATTACCCTTTTTGCTTGGATTGTTATTTTTCCATTGCTTTGCAGTTTGTCCAAATAAAGCAACATTTAAAAGATCTGCCTCACTGGCATATGTATAGGCAATCTGTTCAGGAGTTAGTTCTGGTGGAATCAAATTTTCTTTCACTGCATCCGTGTGAATACGGTAGCTCACCTTTGATAAAGCTCTGTTCAAGTTCCAATCCAATGAAAGTCTACTGTTCTCATCATTCTTAAGTCTTTTATAATCTTTGATAATATATAGTTTAAATTCTGCTGAAACCCAGGACGCAAATTCAAATGCAATATCTGAATGAGCATAAGTACCACCATATCTTCCTGCTTTTGATATCATACCAATTGCGCCAACACCCTCTATCCATTTTTGAGGCGACATCGTAAATGCATTCAATCCTGCTTGACTTCTAAACAGGTCGAATTCGACCTGTTTAAAATCTGGATTATGTAATCTTTCCCACAAGCCTAAAAATTCCAACGTTTCACGACTTCTTAACCAATTTTTAATGACATCATGGGGTGTATCACTTCTGTATCTTGCAATATCTGTTAATGAAATAAATTCATTCTCGAAGTCGCTCGTGTATATGCTAATATCATATCCATTCGCATGAATTGTCTCTTTTCTCTATCAGGTGGTGTCATATTTAATTCTTCTACCCGAAGAATTCCACATTCTAATGAAGCATAAAGACTATCATAAATGTGTGGATTGCTATATTTTTCTACAAATCCATTGGCATCTTCTCTATTATCAAAGCCACAAATAACTTCTTCTTGGGGTATTGCATCCCCAAAACCGCCATCCACATCAAAACAATGGTTTACTAAATAAATTTTATTCATGTAACCCCTCTCCCCTTTCCAAATTTTAATCACTCGAATTCAATAAAAATAAAATTTATTCTTCAATCTTCTTCGGAAGTACTCCAGATTCCTTCGCAATCTTCTTTTCCTGTGATTTTACTTTACGCTCCAACTTCTTTATATCTTCTGATGGTGGGAGTTCCTCCGGTTTAATTCCTCTGGTACCAAGCATTTCACGAACTGTAGTATTATTCTGCACATGTTCCGTAGTAATAGCTCCTTCTCCCTTTAAATCCTTTTCTTCCACGTTGTAATTGGTCATCTCTGTTGCAAGATTCTTGGCTGCAATCGTAAGCGTTGGCAGAAAATCTGCTAATGGTCGTTTATCGCTTACACCGGGTTTTTCCTTCATTTCCTGCGTACTTCTTCCACCAAATAATGCCTGGTCACCTTTTGAACGAATTCGCCCAAATCCAGCATCATCCACGCCACGCTCATAAATATTTTGCGATAACCTTTTTTCAGATTCTCGTAGTTTTCCTCTTGCTTCCGTTCTCTGAATATAAGCAATTCTTTCTTCTATCAGTTCTTGTTTTCTTGTCTGCACAGCAAAATAACTTTGTGCAAAAGCAATTTCCTCTTTTCTTGGATCTCCATTCTGCGCAATAAGATAACATGCATATCTGGTAAGCATTATATCATCCACATCTCGCACCGCATTACTACCAATCTCAACCATTTTGACGGCGTCGGCAAAATGGTCTGAAACCTCTATTTCAGCACTTTTACAAGATTCCATCGCTCGATTTATCGCATCCTTAAATCTACGCCATGTTGTATAACCCAAACATCCCATAAGCTCTCTTGCATACCAAAATTCAACTGTTCCATCCTCTGTTGTATGTATAATATCATCAAACATTTTTTTCATAGTACTTATTGTTTTCTTATCCATTATTTCTTATCCTCCGTCTTCTCTTGATTCTTTTTATCAGCCAACTGCTCTATCCGAATCTTATACTCCATCAAACGCAAAAGATATATTGGAACTCTCCGGTTGCCTAATTCCCAATCTGTTTCCGTCATATAAGGAATTTCAAAGTACTCGCAAAATTCTTTTCGATTCATACCAGTACTTTCTCTTAATTTTCTCAATAACCTATTTTCATAAAAACAATGAACCTCGGCAAAAACTTTACCGAGGCTTACTATAAATCCATTATTATACTCAACATGTGAAATAACACTTTCAATCCAACCATTTCTATACCGCATATTGGTCAGCGGTACACTATCAACCCGACCATTTCTATACCACTTATCGGTCTGTGGTAAACTTTCAATCTTTTGAAGTATCCCTACGTTCTATCAATATATCTGATAGCTCTCTATTCACTTTCATATTCAGAATTTTTTGTATTCCCGCAACCGAGGTCTAATGCCACAACTACGGTCACTTTCCTCACAAGCTCTTTTTCCTTGTGATTTTCACCAATCTTGTTGAAACTGAAAAACTCTACAAAGTGCGTAAATTCAAGGATTTCTACATATCCTTTCTTTGTAGCAACACCACAGTCTCAACGGTACTTTCATTGTCCCAATCAAGTTCGTATAGTTCCTGATTGTTGAAAAATACAGGAAAGCGGAACTTGAGACTTCTTAGAATTCTGCCGTCCTCTTGTAATGCCTCGTAGATATTCACTTCCTCGAGGAAACTCTTCATAAATGTCTTTTTCTCCATATCCGTGAATTTATCATAGAGTTTATCAAAAAATAATAAAAACTGATAAACATTGTACTCGAATATTTTCTCCTGCTTAATATTATGCAGTCTTGTCTCCACAGCTTCAATGGGAGTTTCAATTTCCTCTATCTCATCATAAAGCTTATCCAGTCTGACTTGCATATCTTCATACTTCTTATCGTAATGCTTATCAGATACAGACAGATTATCCATCTGACTTGCCAGCTTATTCTTTGCACCTGTTACCTGTTTTAATCTCTCTTGTAAGCCTGCATGCTCTCTATCTAGTTCCTGCGTATCAATGCTGTTACCGATGTGTTTCTGAATCTCTGTTTTGAACTTTGGATTATTTACAAGCTTTCGGATAACCGCTTCCACCGCTGCATTGATTTTGTCCTCATTCCACTGCTTGCGATTAACATTTCTCTGTTTATATTTTTTGAACCAACCAGTATATGATAATTTCTACAAAAATTCTGAATTGGCCATGCAATATTCTGATACTTAAATTGCTCATATGTCATACCCATCACAAATTTGAATACCTCGGATAAGTCTGCTTCCTTTAGATATTCACTATTTGAGTGCTCATTCTCATACCCTCTATATAAATTTACTATAGTACCAACTTCTTGAGACAATATATTACCATTTCTATAATCATTTAATGGTTTTACAATTACTCACATCAAGCTACATTTGCTTATATACAAATAGTCCTCATTAGTTTGTCCCAACAAAATTATACCGCTGTTCCAACTATAATATAACAAAAAATAGACAGCCATCACTCTGACTGCCTACCCGCTAATGAGATATTTGGATTAAGGCATTACCCTTGCCTCTCTACGGCCATTATTTCTCTGTTAATTTCTCAATTATTTTCATAACATCCGGCTGAGTAGGTGTAAATTTAACACCTCTCTTTAACATACCCATCA
>JBGVOL010000030.1:0-22008 GCA_045126475.1 Lachnospiraceae bacterium
GACAGAAGAATTATCGTTGATAAGCCTGATTTGAAGGGAAGAGTAGATATTCTTAAGGTTCATTCAAAGAATGTTGCCATGGATGAAACTGTTGATTTGGAGGCCATCGGTCTTGCAACAAGCGGTGCCGTAGGTTCGGATCTTGCAAATATGATTAATGAGGCGGCAATAAATGCCGTTAAGAACGGAAGACAGGCAATATCCCAGTCAGACCTTCTTGAATCTGTTGAAGTTGTCATAGCAGGTAAGGAGAAGAAGGACAGAATACTCAATGCAACCGAAAAGAAAACAGTTGCCTACCATGAGGTCGGTCATGCGCTTATAACAGCTCTTGAGAAGAATTCAGAACCTGTACAGAAGATTACTATAGTGCCAAGAACAATGGGTTCTCTGGGATATGTAATGCAGGTTCCTGAGGAAGAGAAGTATCTTATGACAAAGGATGAACTGATTACGAGAATAACGACACTTCTCGGAGGCCGTGCGGCAGAGGAAATATCATTTGATACAGTGACTACCGGCGCTTCCAATGATATGGAGAAGGCAACCGAACTGGCACGTGCCATGATTACGCAGTATGGTATGTCAGAACATTTCGGGCTGATGAGCCTTGAAACTGTTGAGGACAGTTATCTTGCAGGTCGTACGGTACTTAACTGCTCAGACGAGACGGCTGCTGAGATTGATAAGGAAGTAAAAGAACTTCTCCGTACATGCTTTGAAAGAGCTAAATCCCTCTTAAGCGAAAACAAAGAAGTGTTGTCAAAGATTGCTGATTATCTGTATGAGAAGGAGACTATTACAGGTAAACAGTTTATGGAAATCTTCAATGAAATAAAGGGAATATCGCCTTCTGAGGATAAGCCGTCAGATAGCACAGAAGAAGTAAACGAAGATACTCTTAAAAATAATCAGGAGAAATAGAGATGTTCAACCTCGAAGAAGAGTTAAAGAAACTGCCCGGTTCGCCGGGCGTTTATCTTATGCACAATGCAAAGGATGAAATCATATATGTTGGAAAGGCTGTAAGCCTGAAAAACCGTGTGCGCCAGTATTTCAGGAAAAGCACGGTAAAAACTGCAAAAATAGAGCAGATGGTGTCAAATATAAGCTACTTTGAGTATATTATTACGGATTCAGAGCTTGAGGCACTTATTTTAGAGTGCAATCTCATAAAGAAACATCGTCCAAGATATAATACAATGCTCAAGGATGATAAGACATATCCGTATATTAAGGTTACAAATGAGGAGTATCCAAGGATACTTTTCTCAAGAGACATGAAGAAGGATAAAAGCAAGTATTACGGACCGTATACCAGTGCAGGGGCCGTGAAGGATACCATTGAACTTTTAAGGAAGCTGTATCATATAAGGACATGCAACCGTTCACTTCCGAAAGAAATAGGAAACGGAAGGCCATGTCTTAATTATCATATTCATCAGTGTGATGCACCGTGTATGGGATATATAGGGGCTGATGAATACAAAAATTCCGTGCGTCAGGCTGTACAGTTTCTGGAGGGAAACTATGCCGAGGTTTTGAAAATGCTTCAGGATAAGATGATGGACTATTCGGAAAAAATGGAATTCGAGAAGGCGGCAGAGTACAGGGATTTACTGGGAAATGTGAAAGCAATTGCCCAGAAACAGAAGATTACAACTGATGAGTTTATGGACAGGGATATTATTGCGTATGCGGAAGAGGGATTTGATGCTGTTGTCCAGGTGTTTTTTGTGAGGGACGGAAAGCTTCTGGGAAGAGAGCATTTCCATATGACAACGGCTCCGATGGAAACAGGTGCACAGATATTGTCTTCGTTTATAAAACAGTATTATTCAGGAACACCATTTGTCCCGAAGGAACTCTTTACATCAGAGGAAATAGAAGATTCAGAATTGCTTGAACAGTGGCTTACCACAAAAAAAGGCTCAAAAGTAAGAATACTAAATCCTAAAAAAGGAGACAAAGAAAAACTTGTTGAACTTGCCACGAAAAATGCAGAACTTGTTCTCAGCCAGGACAAGGAAAAAATTAAACGGGAGGAGGAGAGAACTCTCGGAGCGGTGAGGGCTGTCTTTGAAATGCTTTCAATAGACGAGAAGAATAATTACAGAATAGAGGCCTTCGATATTTCAAATACTTCAGGTCTTCAGTCAGTAGGTTCCATGATAGTTTACGAGAACGGAAAACCAAAGCGGACAGACTACAGGAAGTTTAAGATAAAGACAGTAGCGGGGCCGGATGATTATGCCAGCATGAGGGAAGTCCTTACCAGAAGATTTACCCACGGTACCAATGAGTACGACGAGCAGTTTGACAGCTTTAACAGACTGCCGGATTTGATTATGATGGACGGTGGACGCGGACAGGTGAATATTGCCCTTGAGGTTTTGGATGAACTTAAAATAAACATCCCTGTGTGCGGAATGGTAAAAGATGACCATCACAATACAAGAGGATTGTATTATGAAAATGTGGAACTGCCTATAGATACTCATTCGGAAAGCTTTCATCTCATAACGAGAATACAGGACGAGGCACACCGTTTTGCCATAGAATATCACAGAAGCCTCAGGGGAAAAGGACAGGTACATTCAATACTTGATGATATTGATGGTATCGGCCCGACGAGGCGAAAGGCACTGATGAAGCATTTTAAGGGTATAGATGAAATCAGAAACGCAGACGTGGATGAACTGGCGGCCGTACAGGGAATGAACAGACAGGCTGCAGAGAATGTTGTGGAGTTTTTTAAGAAAACACTGGCGCAGTTAAAATAAATGTTATATACTAAACGTAGGTATGTTCGTGAATGAACAGAACGTATGGAACGTTTTATGAAAGGTTTGGTGGAAGAAGTTATGGCAAGTGTAAAGCTGTCAAAATTAATTGACATGTATGAACTGAAAAACTGCACGCCTGATATTGACATCAGCAGTATAAAGATTACGATACCGGATATCAACAGGCCGGCATTGCAGCTTATCGGATTTTTTGAACATTTTGATGCAAATCGTGTTCAGGTTATAGGATATGTTGAATATTCATATATTGAGCAGATGGGTCAGGAGGAAAAAATAAAAGCATATGATGAGCTTATGTCGAAGCAGTTTCCGTGCATAATATTCTGCAGGGACATGCAGCCTGACGAGGAGATAATTGTAGCGGGAAATAAGTATGGTGTACCTGTACTTGTGACTGAGAAGGCTACCTCGGCATTTACGGCTGAACTTGTTCGATGGCTCAATGTTGAGCTTGCACCGTGCATTTCCATTCATGGTGTACTTGTAGATGTTTACGGTGAAGGAGTACTCATTATGGGCGAGAGCGGAATAGGTAAGTCTGAGGCAGCCCTTGAGCTTATAAAGAGAGGTCATCGTCTTGTTACGGATGATGTTGTAGAGATACGAAAGGTTTCAGACGAGACGCTTGTAGGTACGGCGCCGGATATTACAAGACACTTTATAGAACTTAGAGGTATTGGTATCATTGATGTTAAGACCCTGTTCGGTGTTGAGAGTGTAAAGGAAACCCAGACAATCAATATGGTAATCAAGCTTGAAGAGTGGAGCAAGGATAAAGATTATGACAGACTTGGACTTGAGGAGAATTATACAGAGTTTCTCGGCAACAAAATAGTCTGCCATTCAATTCCAATCCGTCCCGGCAGAAACCTTGCGGTTATCGTTGAATCTGCAGCGGTAAACCACCGTCAGAAGAAGATGGGTTACAATGCGGCGCAGGAGCTTTACAACAGAGTGCAGCGTAATCTTATGAAGAAAGATGAAGAAGATTAAATCTTGGAGGAAATGAAAATGTCAAAGAAATGTTTTGGAGTAGATATCGGAGGTACAACAGTAAAGCTTGGATGCTTTGCGGAGGACGGAAGTCTTATTGATAAGTGGGAAATCCCAACAAGAAAAGAAAATGCCGGTGAGAATATTCTTCCGGATGTGGTGAAATCAATTGAGGAGAAGCTTGAAAGCCTTGGGACAGGCAAAGATGAACTTGCAGGTATCGGTATCGGAGTTCCGGGACCGGTATTTGAAGACGGAACAGTTAACCGTTGTGTAAATCTTGGCTGGGGTGTATTTAATGTGTCAGACAAGGTAAGGGAACTTACAGGTATGCCTGAACTTAAAGTAAAGGTAGGAAATGATGCAAATGTAGCTGCCCTCGGAGAAATGTTCAAGGGAAGCGGTGAAGGATATAAGAATCTTGTAATGATTACTCTTGGAACAGGTGTCGGAGGAGGAATCATTCTTGATGGAAAGATTCTTACAGGAAGCACAGGCGGTGCAGGTGAAATCGGACATATGCCGGTTGGCATAGATGAGACGGAGAGTTGTACATGCGGCAAGAAAGGCTGCCTTGAGCAGTATGCTTCTGCTACAGGCATTGTAAAGGTTGCAAAGAGAACACTTGCATCATGCGATACAAAGACACCTCTTCGTGATATGGCTGAGTTTACGGCAAAAGATGTTATGGACCTTGCCAAAGCAGGTGACGCGGTGGCAGTGGAAGTTATAGATCAGCTCGGAGTATACCTCGGAAAAGCCGCTGCGCATATAGCAAGCGTTGTCAATCCAAGCGCTTTTGTTATCGGCGGAGGTGTAAGTAAGGCAGGTCAGTATCTTATTGATGTAATTGAAAAGCACTTTAAGGAAAACGTTTTTGGACCATGCGGTGATGTTAAATTTGTAATTGCAAGTCTCGGAAACGATGCGGGAATTTATGGAGCGGCTGCTCAAATATTATCTTAAATCGGGAGATGCTGATGAATCAGGAATTTTTAAAAGAATTAACTGATATAATGGGAGAAGGTAATGTGCTTCTGGACGAACCAATGTCCGGGCACATTACTTTTCGCGTTGGGGGTAATGCTTCTTACTTTGTGGAAATCGCTGAAGAGAAGCAGTTGAAAACAATTATAAATCTTTTACAAAAAAAGAAGATTTCATATTATATCATAGGTAACGGAAGCAATCTTGTCATAAGAGATGAAGGATTTGACGGCGTGATTATCAGAATAGCCGGCAAATTTTCTGACATAAGGGTTGAGGGAAATGAAATTACCGTAAAGGCAGGTGCAATGCTCTCAAAAACAGCAAAGGCTGCTTATGAGGCCGGACTTGGAGGAATGGAACATCTGTCCGGCATACCGGGAACAATAGGCGGTGCCGTGGCAATGAATGCCGGAGCATACGGTTCAGAAATAAAGGATATAATTGTAAGTGCAAAGGTTCTTGACAGAGAGTCGGGAGAAGTATTTGAACTTGGAAGAGATGAACTCGAACTTGGTTACAGACACAGTGTTATCATGGAAAAGTCCTATATTGTTCTTGAAGCAGTATTTAGACTGAATGATACGAATAAAGTGGATATTAAGGCAGAGATGGACAGGTGCACTGCTCTTAGAAAAGAGAAACAGCCTCTGGAATATCCAAGCGCCGGAAGTACATTTAAGCGTCCGGAAGGATATTTTGCGGGTAAACTTATTCAGGATGCAGGTCTTGCCGGTTATACATCCGGGGGTGCATCTGTTTCGGAAAAGCATTGCGGTTTTGTTATTAATAAAGGAAATGCAACTGCAACAGATGTTTTGAATGTTATCAGCCATGTTCAGGATGTGGTATGGGATAAATTTGGTGTAAAATTGGAACCTGAAGTCAGAATATTATAGAGAAAAAAGCAGAAGCATACGAAGTGAGGGAAGAAAATGAGATTTGTCATAGTTACCGGAATGTCCGGTGCAGGAAAAAGAACAGTTATGAAAATACTTGAGGATGCAGGTTTTTTTTGCGTAGATAACCTGCCTGTACAACTGATTCTGAAATTTTATATGCTTGCAGCTAATTCAATGGGGGATATTGACAGAGTTGCTCTTGGAATTGATATACGAAACGGAGAGGCTCTTGAAGGCATGGATGATATTCTGGCCTGTCTTGATTCCTCTGATGGAAACTATGAGATACTCTATATGGATGCCAGCGATTCCACATTAATCAAACGATTCAAACAGGAAAGACGTTCACATCCTCTTATCCCTCACGGAAGAGTTGAAGAGGGAATTGACGAAGAGAGAAAAAGACTTTCTTTTTTAAAAAAGAAGGCAAATTACATAATAGATACAGACAATCTTCTGGTAAGAGATTTAAGAACTGAAATAGAAAAAATATTTGTTGAAAACAAGACATACAACAATTTATTTATAAATGTAGTATCATTTGGATTTAAACACGGAATACCGGCTGATTCTGATCTGGTATTTGATGTCAGGTTTATGCCAAACCCGTATTATGATGAGGAACTGCGTCCGAAGACAGGCAATGACCGTGAGGTTCAGGAGTATGTAATGAATTCCGCCGCCTCGGTTGAATTTGTCCATAAGCTTATTGATATGGTGAAATTTCTCATACCAAACTATATAGCTGAAGGTAAAAATCAGCTTGTAATAAGCGTAGGATGTACAGGAGGACATCATCGTTCCGTGACGGTGGCAAATAAACTGTATGAGGCTTTGAATGAAAGCGGAGATTACGGTATAAGGATAACCCATAGGGATATTAACAGATAAAGACGCATCAGGTGGGGGTCAGTATGTCATTTTCAAGTGAAGTTAAAGAAGAATTGTCAAGGCAGATGTCATCGGCAAGGCATTGCTGTATAGCCGAAACGGCAGCAATTATAAGCCTTTGCGGCCATGTGAAAATATCGGGAGAGAACAGGTACTCTGTAAAAATTCATACAGAAAATATTGCTGTTGCAAGAAAATACTTTACATTATTAAGAAAAACATTTAATATAGTAGCGGAAATTACCATAAGGCAGAATGTATATTTAAAAAAAGGACGTACATATACTATAACGGTAAACAATCATGAGGATGCACTTAAGCTGCTTGTTACATGCAAGCTTATAGATGGTGACGGCGATATAGTTGAAAATATGTCCATAGTGGATAATGTGGTGATTATGAACAGTTGCTGCAAAAGAGCTTTTGTCAGAGGCGCGTTCATAGCATCGGGTTCCATAAGTACGCCTGAGAAGTTTTACCATTTTGAGATTGTGTGCAATTCATATGATAAAGCAGTACAGCTCTGTGAGCTTATTGCGACGTTTCAAATTGAAGCAAAAATAGTTGAACGCAAGAAACACTTTGTGGTATATATAAAGGACGGCTCAGGTATAGTCGATATTTTAAATGTAATGGAAGCCCATGTTGCCCTGATGAATCTTGAAAATGTAAGGATTCTTAAGGAAATGCGTAATTCCGTAAATAGGAAGGTAAATTGCGAGACGGCAAATCTTAATAAAACAGTGGCCGCTGCAGTGAAGCAAATCGAAGATATAAGTTATATCCGTGATACTGTAGGACTGTCTTATTTGCCGGATGCTTTGAGGCAGCTTGCTGAGATTCGTCTGGAAAATCCGGATGTATCTTTAAAGGAATTGGGGACTTTATTAGACACTCCTGTGGGTAAATCGGGGGTAAATCATCGCTTGAGAAAGATAAGCGAGATTGCGGAGAACCTTAGGGGAAAATAGTGTCACTTGCGTAGGAGGATAGTATAATATGGTTACAAAGAATATGACAGTAGAATTAAAAAAAGGAGCAGATGCAACCCCTGTTGCATTTCTCGTTCAGGTAGCAAGTCAGTTTGAAAGCTCAATTTACATTGAGTACGATAATAAGAGAATCAATGCCAAGAGTATTATGGGTATGATGACGGTCAATCTTTCAGACGGTAAAGAGGTAAGCGTATCAGCAGACGGAAAAGATGAGTCTGAGGCTATAGACAAGATTGAGGAATACTTCAAGTGCAACTAAGGAAATAGTACTAATTATAACTATGAAAAAAATAAGCTGTATGGTATATTTATACCATACAGTTTTTTATTAGGAGATTAATATGAGTTTTACACATTTGCATGTGCATACGGAGTACAGTCTGCTTGATGGTTCAAGCAAGATAAAGGAAATTGTTAAGCAGGCAAAGGAGTTAAATATGGACAGTCTTGCTATCACTGACCACGGAGTAATGTACGGAGTGATAGATTTTTATCGTGCAGCAAAGGAAGCGGGAATAAAACCTATACTTGGATGTGAAGTTTATGTCGCACCGGGTTCACGCTTTGATAAGGAGCCGGGAGCCGGCGGCAGTGATGACAGATATTATCATCTTGTCCTTCTGGCAGAGAATGATGAAGGTTATCATAACCTTATGAAAATAGTTTCAAAGGGGTTTGTTGACGGATTTTATTATAAACCGAGAGTTGACTATGAAGTGCTGAAAGAGTATTCGGAAGGAATAATATGTTTAAGTGCCTGCCTTGCCGGGGAAGTGCAGAGATATCTTGCGAGGGACAGCTATGATGAAGCTGTGGAGGCAGCAAAACGGTATGAATCCATATTTGGAAAAGGAAATTTCTTTCTGGAACTTCAGGACCATGGTATTCCTACACAGCAAAAAGTAAACACTGACTTGTTGAGAATGAGCAGGGAACTTGGAATAGAACTTGTTGCAACAAACGATGTTCATTACACTTATGCAGATGATGCAAAGGCTCATGATATATTACTGTGTATTCAGACAAATAAAAAGGTTACCGATGAAGACAGAATGAGATATGAGGGCGGTCAGTATTATCTCAAATCAGAGGATGAGATGAGACTCCTTTTCCCTTATGCGGTGGAGGCACTTGAGAATACACATAAAATAGCCATGCGATGCAATGTGGAGATAGAATTCGGAGTGCGTAAGCTTCCAAAGTTTGAAGTGCCAAAGGAATACTGGGAGAGTGAAGAGATCGAGGGAGAAGCTTCGTGGAGATTTCTTTATCATCTCTGTACAGAAGGATTGAAAAAACGTTATGCAGAAGTCACTGACGAATTGAAGGAACGTCTTGACTATGAGCTTGGTGTAATAAAGTCCATGGGCTTTATAGATTACTTTTTAATTGTGTGGGATTTTATTCATTTTGCAAAATCCAACAATATAATGGTTGGACCCGGAAGAGGCTCGGCGGCAGGAAGTATAGTTGCATATACATTGGAGATAACAGACATTGACCCAATAAGATATAACCTTATTTTTGAAAGATTTCTTAATCCGGAGAGAGTATCAATGCCTGATATTGACGTTGATTTCTGCTACGAGAGGCGTCAGGAAGTCATAGATTATGTTGTCAGAAAATACGGCAAGGACAGGGTGGCACAGATTGTAACTTTTGGTACTCTTGCGGCTAAAGGTGTCTTAAGGGATGTGGGACGTGCACTGGACATGCCGTACAGTCAGGTTGACGCCATAGCGAAAATGGTGCCAAATGAGCTGAATATCACATTAGACAAAGCATTGCAGATGAACCCTCTCATGCGTGAGGCATATGAGACAGACCCGCAGATAAAGTATCTTATAGACATGTCAAAGAGACTGGAGGGCCTGCCAAGGCACAGTTCAATGCATGCGGCGGGTGTACTTATCAGCTCTAAATCGGTTGATGAGTTTGTGCCGTTGTCAAGGTCGTCAGACGGAACCATTACAACACAGTTTGTCATGACTACCCTTGAGGAGCTTGGCCTTCTGAAAATGGATTTTTTAGGATTAAGAACACTTACGGTTATCCAGAATTCGCTGAAGCTGATTGAGGGAGGAGCACCCGGTACGACAACATCATCGGGAGCACCGAGAGGAATAAAGATTGACCTTGACAGTATAGATTACAATGACAAAAAAGTTTTGGATTCCCTTGGAACGGGAAGGACGGAAGGTGTATTCCAGCTTGAAAGTGCCGGCATGAGAAACTTTATGAAGGAATTAAAACCTGAGTCCCTTGAAGATATTATTGCAGGAATTGCACTGTATCGTCCGGGACCGATGGATTTTATACCAAAGTATCTTCAGGGTAAGAATCATTCGGGAAGTATAGAGTATGACTGTCCGCAGCTTGAACCTATATTGAAGCCTACACATGGATGTATAGTATATCAGGAACAGGTTATGCAGATAGTGCGTGATTTGGCAGGGTATACTCTGGGACGTAGTGACCTTGTTCGCCGTGCAATGAGTAAGAAAAAGACTGCAGTCATGGAAAAAGAGCGTCAGAATTTTGTATACGGAAATGCTGAAGAAAATGTGAAAGGCTGCGTAAATAATGGAATAAGTGAAGAGAAAGCAAACCATATATACGATGAAATGATAGACTTCGCCAAGTATGCATTTAATAAGTCTCATGCTGCGGCGTATGCGGTTGTATCATATCAGACAGCCTATTTAAAATACTATTATCCTGTTGAGTTTATGGCGGCTCTTATGACTTCCGTAATAGATAACTCGGCCAAGGTATCAGAGTATATTATGGACTGCCGTGCCATGGGAATAGAGATACTGCCTCCGGATGTCAATGAAGGTGAGAGCTTTTTCTCCGTTCGCGGCAACAGTATAGTATTTGCACTTAATGCATTGAAAAGTGTGGGAAAGCCTGTAATTAAAACTATCGTAGAAGAAAGAAATCTCAGGGGTCCATTTACTTCCATAAAGGACTTTATAGAGAGAACCAATGGAACGGATGTCAATAAACGAACCATTGAAAACTTTATAAAGGCGGGAGCGTTTGACTGCTTTGGCGCAAACAGAAGGCAGCTGATGATGGTTTACACATCAATTGTCGACAATATAAACCAAAGCAAGAAAAATTCCATGGCAGGACAGATATCACTTTTTGACATTGCGGACGAGGAGACAAAGGAAGATTTCGAGATAAAACTTCCAAATGTAGGAGAATATAAAAAATCAGAACTTCTCGCATTTGAAAAAGAGGTAATCGGTGTATATGTCAGCGGTCACCCATTGGAGGAGTTTCTCTCGAAATGGAAAAAACACACGACAAATATTTCAACAGATTTTGCAGAAAGCGATGATGATGAAAAGGAAATCAGAGTTCGTGACGGAGACAAAGTCTGTGTTGGAGGTATGATTAATTCCATAAGTATAAAAAGTACAAAGACCAACAAAATGATGGCATTCTTTACGGTTGAGGATATGTATGGTTCGGTTGAAGTTATCGTATTCCCTAAGGATTATGAGAAATACAGAACAGCCATAATACAGGATGAAAAGGTTTTTGTACGTGGAAGGGTAAGTATTACGGAGAATGAGGGCGGCAAGGTTATTTGCGAATCCATAACAAATTTTGACGATATGCCTTCGGAACTCTGGATACGCTTTGAAAATAAGGAACAGTTCAGCCTACTGGCAGACAGGGTAGAAGAAGTCCTTAAAGATTCAGACGGAAATGATAAAGTAATCTATTACCTTAAGGAAGAAAAGCAGAAAAAAATCCTGCCTGCTTCAAAAAATGTAAAAGCTGACGGCGAACTGCAGGAGTCACTGAAAAAAATAGTCGGTGAGGGAAACATAGCTGTCGTATAAGGCCGTAAAATAAGGAAAAACAAACAAGTTGAAAAACAATTTAATATTTTCTTGAAATAAGGCGAAAAAGCGATTATAATAAGGTGAAAAATGATTTTGAAGAACAAATTCAGGAGGCAAAGCAATGGCAAAAGAAATTAACACAATCGGTGTCTTAACAAGTGGTGGCGACGCACCAGGAATGAATGCTGCTATTCGTGCAGTTGTTAGAACAGCAATTGCCCATGGAAAAAAGGTCAAAGGTATCATGAGAGGCTACCAGGGTCTCTTGGACGAGGAAATTATAGATATGGACAAGCACAGTGTGTCCGATATTATCCAGAGAGGCGGAACAATATTAGGTACAGCAAGATGTGCAGAGTTCGTAACAAGCGAGGGACAGCAGAAGGGTGCCGATATATGTAAGAAGTTTGGTATCGACGGTCTTGTTGTAATCGGAGGAGACGGTTCATTCCAGGGTGCTCAGAAGCTTGCCCATCTTGGAGTAAATACAATCGGTGTACCGGGAACAATCGATCTTGATATTGCATGTACAGATTATACAATCGGTTTTGATACAGCTATAAACACAGCTATGGAAGCTATTGACAAGGTTCGTGATACATCAACATCTCATGAGAGATGCAGTATAATTGAGGTTATGGGACGTCATGCAGGATATATCGCATTATGGTGTGGTCTTGCAAATGGTGCAGAGGATATTCTTCTTCCTGAAAGATATAATCATGATGAGCAGAGCATTATCAATCACATTATTGATTCAAGAAAGGCCGGAAAGAAGCATCATCTTATCATCAATGCGGAAGGTATCGGTCATTCATCATCTATGGCAAAGAGAATAGAGGCTGCAACAGGAATGGAGACAAGAGCAACAATTCTCGGTCACATGCAGCGTGGCGGCAGCCCTACATGTAAGGACAGAGTATATGCAACTATAATGGGAGCATATGCAGTAGATGCACTTGTTGCAGGAAAGACAAGCCGTGTAGTTGCCTACAAGCATGGTGAGTACGTTGATTATGATATTGACGAGGCACTTGCAATGCATAAGGATATATCTGAGTATGAATTTAACATCAGTAAGATTCTTGCAAGATAAATATAAAAGATAAAAACGGATACTTAAGGTGGAAAGAATCTCTTTGCGGAGATTCTTTTCGCGTATAAAAGGGAGCAATTATGGGAGCAGAAACAATAAAAAAACGGGGATTTTTTAGCACAACAAGGAAAATTGCACTGGGATTTCTGGTGATTATACTTATAGGAGCAGTGCTTTTGATGCTGCCGGTATCATCTGCAACGGGTGAATTTACCAATTTTGTGGATGCATTGTTTACGGCAGTTACATCGGTATGCGTGACGGGACTTGTGACTGTGACAACAGCGACTCACTGGAGCCTGTTTGGAAAAGCGGTAATTCTTGTTCTCATACAGCTTGGAGGATTGGGAGTCATCTGCTGCGGAATAGCGATTCTTATGCTGTTTGGAAAAAAAATCAACCTTAAAGACAGGATAATGATACAGGAGTCATACGGAATTGATGAGGAAACATACAGCGATGCAACAGACATAAGCGGGAGGAAAAAAATAAAACGGACTGACGGGCTGATTTTGAGGATTATAAAAGGAACATTTATAGTAGAGGGAATAGGAGCAATACTTTTTGCATTTCGCTTTATCCCTGACTTTGGAATAAAAAAAGGCATCTGGTATGCAGTGTTTCATTCTGTATCAGCATTTTGTAATGCGGGACTTGACTTGCTGGGTGATGTAAGCCTCATGGACTACAAGGGTGACCTTCTGGTAAATATGACAACAAGTTTTCTTGTTATTACCGGAGGAATCGGTTTTATTGTATGGTGGGATATAATAAGAGTGATAAAAAGGGCGAGAAAGAGCGGTAAATACAAAAATATGCTTTTTAAGAGGCTGTCCCTTCACTCAAAGATAGCTTTGGTTACAACATTTACACTTTTAGCAGTAGGAACAGTACTTTTCTTTGCATTTGAGTACAATAATCCTGCCACTATAGGCAATGAGCCGCTGGGAAACAAGATTATAATGTCGTTTTTTCAGTCAGTAACGACAAGAACAGCAGGGTTTCTGACAATGTTACAGGAAAATCTTACAAATGCATCATACATACTTGCTCTGGGACTTATGCTCATTGGCGGTTCGCCAATGGGAACGGCGGGCGGACTTAAAACTACTACAATTGCCATGATACTGGTGTGTGTGTGGAGCGTTGTAAGAGGAAAGAAAGACACAGAGGCATTCGGAAGGAAGATTTCATCTGAAAACATACGTACGGGAATAGCAGTGGTAAGTATAAGCATAATGATACTGGTGACTGCGATTATGACATTATCTTTGGTGGAACCGTTTCCGCTAAAAACCATTGTGTTTGAATCTGTTTCTGCCATAGCAACCGTAGGTCTTGGAGCAGGAATGACAGCGGGACTGACGGTATTCGGAAAATGCATATTGATTCTTCTTATGTATGTGGGAAGAATAGGACCTATTACCATGGCAATGGCATTCAGTGCAAAGAGAAGCAGTTCAATGGATGGAGTAGAACTTGCAGAGAAAAAGATAATTATAGGATAATGAAATAACTATATTAATATAGAAGAAACAGAGTATAAGGAGAAAAAAATGAGAGATATAGCTGTTATCGGACTTGGAAAATTTGGAATGAGTGTTGCCGTAAATTACTCAAACAGAGGAGGAAATGTACTGGCTATTGACAGGGATGAGACAAGAGTACAGGAGGTATCTGATTTTGTGACAAGTGCAGTGAGGGCAGATATGACGGATGCAGATGTTGTAAGCCGTCTCGGACTTGATAAGATGGATGCTGTGGTTATCGCCATTACAGATAGTCTTGAGGCATCGGTCATGGCAACAATACTTGCAAAAGAGCAGGGAGTGCCTCTTGTTATCGTGAAGGCAAGAAATGATATACATGCAAGAGTGTTGGAAAGAGTAGGTGCCGATAAGATTATATTCCCTGAAAATGAAATGGGAATGCGTATAGCCAGAAACCTGGCGGCCAATTCCATGGCAGATATCATAGATATAGGAGCAGATTACAGTATAGTTGAAGCAGAGGTGCCGGAGGCATGGATTGGAAAGAATCTTATAGAACTTAATCCAAGAAAAAAATTCGGATTTAATGTCATTGCCAAAATGGCAGCAGGAAAGAGGGAAGAGATATCGGCAAATCTTGACCCGAATGTTAATTTTGAAAAAGGCGAGCACATTATAGTAATAGGAAAGAATGAAAATCTAGACAAAGTTTTCTAAAATAGAAGGGATTGTACAGATATGAGAATATCATCACCGGCAAATGAAAAAATCAAGGCAGTGGTTCAACTTCAGACGAAAAATGCTGTCAGAAAAAAACAGAAATTGTTTGTAGTTGAAGGCACAAAAATGTACGAAGAAGTGCCTGAAAACGACTTGATTGCAACTTACTTGTCAGAAAAATTTTATGATAATAATGTAAAGTGCAAGAAAATATCGAAAGAAACAGAAAAAAGACTAAATAAACAGGAGTATTATATTGTATCAGACAATGTATTTAAAAATATGTCGGATACAGTTACGCCTCAGGGAATATTGGCAATTGTCAGACAGAAAGAGTATAAATTGTCAGATATTTTAGATAATTCTAAACATCAGGTATTTATGGTGCTTGAAGGCATTCAGGATCCGGGAAATCTGGGAACTATTGTAAGAACCGGTGAAGGTGCGGGAATTGCGGGAATAATTATGAATAAGGAGACGGTTGATGTGTATAATCCGAAGGTCATCCGTTCGACAATGGGGTCCATTTACAGGGTGCCTCTTATGGTAAGTGAAAATCTCGAGGAGACTCTTGATGTGTTATCGGAGAATAATGTTACAATCTATGCCGCTCATTTAAAGGGCAGTGAGTATTATACAGACGGCATGTATACAGGCTCTACAGCGTTTCTTATAGGCAATGAGGGAAACGGACTCAGTGAACAGATTTCAAATAAGGCGCATAAACTAATTAAGATACCGATGGATGGAAAAGTGGAGTCTCTAAATGCTTCTGTGGCGGCTTCAATCCTTATGTATGAGGCAAAAAGACAGAGTTTTCAAGGAAAAAGCAGGCTGTAAATTGTAAGGTTGACAAAAAATAATTAATCTGATATAGTACAGAACGATAACTTTAATGTAATTATTTCGTAACAATTTGCACAGACTAGATGTGTAAATGTAACTGAAAGCATCGAAGGAGGCAACATGAAAGCAATGCAGGACAAGATAATTGCTGTTATAACCAACATGGTTTTAAGTATGGCGATTATCGTAGTTGCAGGCACTATGAGCAGTGATGTGACAGGAGACAACGAAGGGGAACAGAATAAGTTAGGTACAGAAAATGAAGCAGTGGCAGATGTAGATGCATCATTATTGGAGATGGAGGATTTATTTGTAGGTGTAGCAGTTGAAGGTACTGCGACAGCGGATCTCCAATCTGAAGTTGATGGGGTAACAACGTTTGGTGCAGGTACAGAAGCAACAGTGGAAACAGATGAATTATCAAAGGACGTCTGCAATGTGGATGAGATTAATAAAAATTTCAAAGGCATGGCACAAAAGTCAGAGTTCGAGGATGTCTTTCTGGTAAATGTTTCAGAATATCTCAACGTAAGGACTGAGATGAGTTCAGAGTCTGAAGTTGTAGGAAAAATATTTGCCGGACAGGGTGGAACACTTATATGGCATGGTGATACATGGTCATATGTTCGTTCAGGTAACGTTGAAGGGTTTATTTTGAACGAATATGCCTGGTTTGGTGAAGAAGTTGGAGCACATATTGATGAGGTGGCTCAGCTTTATGCGGTAGTAGAGGCTGATAAGCTCAGAGTCAGGGCAAAGGCAGATAAATCAGGAACAATTCTTGGTATGGCTTTGAACGGTGAGGAGCTTGAGATTGTTGAATATGGTGAGGAATGGACAAAAGTTATATTTGAACAGGCTTCGGCATATGTGGCGACAGATTACATTTCTACAAAGCGTGTGATCGGAACAGGTATGACTCTTGAGGAAGAGCAGGAGGCAATCAGAATCGAGGAAGAACGCCAGGCAGCAATCAAGGCTGAGGAAGAGAGAAGAAGAAAAGAAGCAGAGGAAGCACTTGAGAGAGCTATAGCAAACAGTGGTTTTGCAGAGATAGTTCAGACATCGGCTTTTTCGGTTTCAGAGGAAGATGCGTATCTTATGGCATGCTGTGTATCAGCAGAGGTAGGCAGCAGCAGCTATGAATGCCAGTTGGCAGTTGCAAATGTAATCCTTAACAGATTAAAGGGTGGCAGCTACGGCGATTCAGTAAGAGACGTAATATATGCAAGGAATCAGTTTTCAGTTGCAAGAAACGGATCCATGGACAGATACATTAAAAATGGTCCGAGAGCTACAAGCGTTCAGGCTGTAAAAGATGCCCTTGCAGGACAGAATAACATGGTAGGTTACAATAATTTCTGCTACCTGCCATCAGCAGATTTCTCAGAGTATTCGTCATATATTATTATCGGTTCGGAAGTATTCTACCGCAGATAATGGTGTGATGAAACTTAAAAAAATCTAAAAGTTATCAAAATAAAAAAACAATAATTACAGAGATTTAACCCGGACAGCAGATAAAACTGTCCGGGTCTTTTGATTTTAAACCTATACATCTAAAGAAAAGTATGTTACACTTACCAAGTGAACAAAGTTTTGCAGGAAAGAAGGAAGTACATATGGAATCGTTAGTTGGACGCAGTTTTTTGACATTGAAAGATTTTACGCCGGAGGAGATAATGTATCTTATTGACCTGGCAGCAGATTTAAAAGATAAAAAGAAAAAAGGTGTTCCTACGGAGTATTGTAAGGGCAAGAATGTTGCCCTGATATTTGAAAAGACAAGTACAAGGACAAGATGTTCATTTGAAGTGGCAGCAAATGACCTTGGCATGGGTTCTACATACCTTGACCCAAAGGCATCACAGATAGGAAAGAAGGAGAGTATACCTGACACCGCAAGAGTATTGGGAAGAATGTATGAGGGAATCGAGTACAGAGGCTTCGGACAGGAAATAGTTGAGCAATTGGCTGATTATGCCGGTGTTCCTGTGTGGAACGGCCTTACAAACGAATATCATCCGACACAGATGATAGCGGACCTTCTTACCATAAAAGAAAAGTTCGGAAAATTAAAAGGACTTAAATTTGTATATATGGGTGATGCAAGATACAACATGGGCAATTCACTTATGGTTGCCTGCTCGAAGATGGGAATTGACTTTGTTGCATGTACATCCAAGAAATATTTCCCAAATGAAGAACTGGTTAAACAGTGCGAAGAATATGCAAAAGTAGCAGGCAGTACGGTAACATTATCGGAAGATGTAATGGAATCAACAAAAAATGCAGATATTATATATACAGATGTGTGGGTATCAATGGGTGAACCTGATGAAGTATGGGCAGAGAGAATACGTGAGCTGTCACCATATCAGGTGAATAAGAAAGTAATGGATAACACATCAGAAAATAGTGTATTTATGCATTGTCTTCCGTCTTATCATGACCTTAATACACTTGTCGGAAAAGAAGTATTTGAGAAGTTTGGTCTTGAAGAACTTGAAGTTACAAATGAGGTATTTGAGTCAGAAAAATCAGTAGTATTT
Organism: Lachnospiraceae bacterium; assembly: GCA_045126475.1. Classification (GTDB taxonomy): domain Bacteria; phylum Bacillota; class Clostridia; order Lachnospirales; family Lachnospiraceae; genus SVEL01. Next base: position 18,143 of record JBGVOL010000030.1, read on the forward strand.
GATGAGGCAGAGAACAGAATGCATTCAATAAAGGCAATTATGCTTGCAACACTCGGCGGTTACCACCTTAAGTAAGCTGCAGGCATCAGGAGGCAGGAGATGGAATTTGAAAGAAGAAAGCGTCCCCTCAGACAGCTGGGAAGAGTTATAGACGTGACCAATATTATATTGTCGGTTATCGTGCTGACAAGTGCCGTGTTTGTGGCAATAGACAGAGAAAAGAATATACTCTTGTTTCCGGTCATATTTTTATGTACCGGTCTGATAAATCTTGCACTTGCCATAAAATATCACAAAAGAAATGAAATGATGAGATTTATTGCACTTGTGCTGGCATGTATAATATTTATAGTATTCGGAATACTGAGCCTTCTGGTGGTGACAGGCAGCAGATAAAAGCAAGGAGACATGGTTATGTTTAATAAAGGCGAAAATATAGTGCTTTGCGGAGCCAATTCATATACGCAGAAATTTTATTTTAATGAGGAGTTTGACAGGCTTCCTGACAGTATAAAGGATGAGCTTAAGGCAATGTGCGTTATCTTTACAGAGGATATAGGAGGCATTCTTACTCTTGAATATGACCCGGAGGGCAATCTGGAGTTTAAGGTAAGAACAGACGAACAGGATTATCTTTTTGATGAAATAGGATGCGGTCTTCGCATTAAAGACCTGCAGATAAAGAAAAGAGAACTTCTTGAGGCATTGGAGCTGTATTACAAGACCTTTGTCCTTGGAGAAGATATGTCAGGTGAGTAGGATGCATATAGGAAATGTGGAAATAAAAAACAAAATAGCACTGGGACCTATGGCAGGAGTAACAGACCTGCCATTTCGTCTTCTCTGCAAGGAGCAGGGCTGTGGGATGATATACACGGAGATGGTCAGTGCAAAGGCTATTTTGTACAACAATAAAAATACAATAGAGTTGTTGCAATCTGACGAAAAAGAGCGTCCCGTGGCAATACAGCTATTTGGCTCGGAGCCTGATATTATGGCAGAAATTGCAGAGAGAGTATCAGAAGGACCATATGATTTTATTGATGTAAACATGGGATGCCCTGTACCGAAGATTGTTAATAACGGTGAGGGTTCGGCACTGATGAAGAATCCGGTACTGGCGGCAGAGATTGTAAATGCCATGGTAAAAAAATCAAAAAAGCCCATTACAGTCAAGATAAGAAAGGGATTTGATGATTCAAGTATAAATGCAGTGGAAGTTGCAAAGCGTCTTGAACAGGCGGGTGCATCACTTGTGGCAGTACACGGAAGGACAAGGGAGCAGTTCTACAGCGGGGAGGCAGACTGGGATATCATACGGCGTGTTAAAGAGGCGGTAAAAATACCGGTGACAGGTAATGGCGACATACGAACCCCGGAGGATGCAAAACGTATGTTAGATGAGACAGGCTGCGACATGATAATGATAGGCAGGGCCGCCAGAGGAAATCCGTGGATATTCAGACAGGTGGACGAATATCTTAGAACAGGGGAAAGGCTTGACAGACCATCTGTTGAGGAAGTAAAATCAATGATACTGAGACATTGTAAGATGCTGGTGGAATACAAGGGCGAGTATACAGGTATCAGGGAAATGAGAAAGCATGTTGCATGGTATATATTCGGTTATCCTCATGCGGCAGCATTAAGAAACGCAGTAAATATGGTTGAAAGTGTTGAAGAACTTGAGGAACTTGTCGGCTCAATTGTGTAGAAGCAAAGAAAGGCATTGACAATAGGCTTGATGGCATTGTATAATGTAGTGAAATTTTATGAAATGGGGTAAAGCTTAATGGCAGATAAAAAAAATATATTAACATATGCGGGTCTTACAAAACTTGAGAATGAATTACAGGATCTTAAAGTAAATAAAAGATCAGAGGTTGCTCAGAAGATTAAGGAAGCAAGAGAGCAGGGCGACTTATCAGAGAATGCTGAGTATGATGCAGCAAAGGATGAGCAGAGAGATATTGAGGCAAGAATTGAGGAAATTGAGAAGATTCTTAAGAACGCCGAAGTTGTTGATGAGGACGATGTAGATACAAAGACAATAAGCGTCGGCTGTAAGGTAAAGGTTCTTGACAAGGAGTATGACGAAGAACTTGAGTTTAAGATTGTAGGCTCTACAGAGGCAAGCAGTTTAAACGGTATGATTTCAAACGAATCACCGCTTGGAAAAGAACTTATCGGCAAGAAGGTTGGAAACGTTGTAAACGTTGAGACACAGGATGGAGTTATCAAATATAAGGTACTCTCAATTGAGCGTGTAAACTAATTGTCTGCTTTATAAGTAAAAATGTACTTAATCATCTCATGAGCTGATTCATAAGTCATCTCATGAGATTTTTAGTGAAAGAGAAACAGTGGAAAGGAAGAATAAAATGGCTGAACAGAACAACAATCAGAATCAGGTACAGGATATTAACCAGTTACTCAAGGTAAGAAGAGAAAAGCTTGCTGATTTGCAGGCAAGAGGCAAGGATCCGTTCCAGATAACAAAATATGATGTAACACATCACAGCATGGAGATAAAGGATAATTTCGATGCATTGGAAGGACAGACAGTTTCAATTGCCGGAAGAATGATGTTCAAGAGAGTAATGGGCAAAGCATCTTTCTGCAGCATTCAGGACCTTCAGGGCAGCATACAGTCATATGTTGCAAGGGATGATATTGGTGAAGAAGATTACGCAGATTTCAAGAAGTACGATATCGGTGATATTTTAGGTATTGAGGGTGTAGTTTTCAAGACAAAGACAGGAGAAATATCCGTACATGCAAAGAAAGTTGTGCTTCTCTCTAAGTCATTACAGATACTTCCGGAAAAGTACCACGGTTTAACAGATACAGATACAAGATACCGTCAGAGATATGTTGACCTTATTATGAATGCAGAGGTTAAGGAGACTTTTATCAAGCGTTCAAAGGTTTTAAGCTCTATTCGTAAGTTCCTTGACGGACAGGGATTTATGGAAGTTGAGACACCTATGCTTGTGGCAAATGCAGGCGGAGCTGCAGCAAGACCGTTTGAGACACATTTCAATGCCCTTGATGAGGATTTAAAGCTTAGAATATCCCTCGAACTTTACCTTAAGAGACTTATTGTCGGCGGTATGGAAAGAGTTTACGAAATCGGACGAGTATTCCGTAATGAGGGTCTTGACACAAGACATAATCCTGAGTTTACTCTTATGGAGCTTTATCAGGCATACACAGATTATCACGGCATGATGGACCTTACAGAGAACCTCTTCCGTTATGTTGCACAGGAAGTAAACGGAAGTCTTGTTCTTCAGTATGGCGAGCATACAATGGATTTATCAAAGCCTTTTGAGCGTATCACAATGGTAGATGCCGTTAAGAAGTACGCAGGTGTTGATTTCAATGAGATAAAGACACTTGACGAGGCAAGAGCCATCGCCAAGGAAAAGAATGTGGAATTTGAGGCAAGACATACAAAGGGTGACATCCTTAATCTCTTCTTTGAAGAGTACGTTGAGGAGCATCTTATTCAGCCTACATTTGTCATGGATCATCCGATTGAGATATCTCCGCTTACAAAGAAGAAGCCGGATAATCCTGAGTATGTAGAGCGTTTTGAAATGTTTATGAACGGATGGGAAATGTGTAACGCATATTCTGAGCTCAATGACCCGATCGACCAGAGAGAGCGTTTCAAGGCTCAGGAGGCGGCATTGGCAGCAGGTGATGAGGAGGCAAACACAACAGACGAGGACTTCTTAAACGCATTGAGCATCGGTATGCCACCGACAGGCGGTATCGGATACGGAATAGACAGACTTACAATGCTTATGACAAATTCACCGGCAATCAGGGATGTGTTGTTGTTCCCGACAATGAAGAGT
>JBGVOL010000031.1:0-3881 GCA_045126475.1 Lachnospiraceae bacterium
ACTCTCGTAGTCGCAGAATTATCTAAATATGCTTCCATTTTGTTCCTCTCAATTCTTTTTACCGAAGTTCTCTCAGTCATTTTGTTCCAACGAAAACATCAATACTGACAGTATTGCAAGTCCGGCCGTCTCAGTTCTTAGTATTCTCTTTCCCAGTGATATTGGTCTGATTCCGTTATCCATGGCATACTGAATCTCACTCTCCTCAAATCCGCCCTCAGGGCCGATAAAAATACCAATATCCATACCTTTATCTACATTGGACAAAACCTTCCTTGTCTCCTCCATATCCTTGAAGTTCTCATAGGGAATGATACCAATATCCATACTCTTCGCACGGTCTATGGCCTCCTTAAAGCTCATAACACCTGTAACTTCAGGAATAATCATACGTCTTGACTGCTTTGCCGCACTTTCGGATATAGCCTGCCAGCGCTTTATCTTGGAAGCCTCCTTCTTATCATCAAGCTTTACAACGCAACGCTTTGTTGCAACGGGAATAATCTGTACAGCCCCAAGCTCAACAGCCTTCTGTATAATAAGCTCCATCTTATCAGCCTTTGGCAGTCCCTGAAAAAGATATAGTTTTGAGGGAAGCTCTGTACCCTCAAAATCAATATCAAGAATTTTTGCCTTTATTTCCGTATCACCTATACTCTCAATAGAGCAGTAAAAATCTTTATCAAGGCCGTTGCTTACAAGGATCTTCTCATCCGCCTTCATTCTCAAGACATTTTTTATATGATTTACGTCGTTTCCTCTGATAATAACGTATTCCTCACCAATCTGCTCAGGACTTACAAAAAAATGATGCATACTTTACTTCTTTCTGGCAGTTATGGACGACCAGTCCTTCTGCCTTGTTATCTCCACTATTTCAAACTCACCTGTTGCTTCAATTGCAGCCTTTACTTCCTCTTCCTTCACATCAATGATACCTGAAGTGATATAAAGTCCTCCCTTTTTCAGATGTGCCGGAACTAAAGGTGTCAGTGGCAGAAGCACGTCTGCCAGAATATTTGCCATGACAATATCATAGCACTCATATCCGATCTTATCCTCAATTGACTTATCGTCAAGAATATTTCCCGTTATGACTGTACATTTGTCAGCCGGGATATGGTTTGTTTCAAGATTTTCCATTGTTGCAACCGTAGCATTTTCGTCAATGTCTATTCCCACCGCCGAAGCTGCACCCATCTTAAGGGCAATGATTGATAAAATACCGCTTCCGCAGCCCACATCCAGAACCTTTGTATCCGGCTTTACAAACTTATGGAGCTGCTTCATGCAGAGCTGTGTTGTCTCGTGAAGTCCTGTTCCAAAGGCAATGCCCGGATCTATTTCTATAAGCATCTTACCTTCATATTCGGGTTTTGTCTCCTCCCATGTAGGTTTAATGACTATACCGTCTACCTCAAATGACTTAAAGAATTCCTTCCAGTTATTTATCCAGTCCTTATCTTCCGTCTCAGACTTAACAATAGTACCGTCTCCAACATTGGCAAACATCCTCAGTTCCTCAATGCCTTCTTTGATTGCCGGCATAAACTCATCCTCATTGGAATCATCCTCAACATAAAAGCTCACATAAGAAACACCTTCATCAATAGGAAGTACCGGAAGAAAATCAATAAACATACGTTTCCTGTCCTCCTCAGATATTCCTACGTTATCTTCAATTTCAACACCATCTATTCCGTTTTCCACAAGCATTGCAATAACAAGTTCTGCTGCCTCTGTTGTGGTCTTAATCCTGTATTTTGTCCACTTCATTTCCTTTTCCTTTCATACGAACAATTATTTACATTTCAAAAAATTTATAACATATTCTAATAAAAAGAGCAAGACTGCTTTAAATATGCTTGCATTTTCCTTAATTTACCTATAAGATATACTACGTATATTTTTATTTTTTAAGGAGGTTTATTTATGTTTTGTCCAAAATGCGGTAATCAATTACCAGACGGCGCTGCATTCTGTTCTTCATGTGGTACTCCACTTAACGTACAGCCTGCTGCACCTTCAGAGCCGGTAATCCCGGCAGCACCAGTTATTCCTGAGCCGCCTGTTGTTCCTGAGCAGCCTGTTGTTCCTGAGCAGCCTGTTGTTTCTGAGCAGGTCGTTATGCCGGAGCAGTTTACAATGCCGGAGCAGGAAACTACTCCTGTTGTTCCTGTTATGAATGAGGCTCCTGTTGTTAACGAAGCTCCTGTTATGAACGGCGCTCCTGTGATTAACGAGACTCCTGTTATGAACGGTGCTCCTGTTATGAACGGTCAGTTCAACCCTTCACAGTATCCTGCCGGTGCTCCTGTTAATAACATGCCTGCACCTAAGAAGAGCAAAGCTCCGTTATTTATTATTCTTGGAGTTTCAGCACTTATTTTAATCATTGTTGCAATTATTCTTGTTATTGTTTTAACAGGCGGTGATGATGATGATAAGAAGCCGGTTTCAGGCAAAGACAATCAGACTACTACAGAAACATCTTCACGAGAAGACGAGTCAACAACCGAAGAAGAAACAACAACAAAGAAGCCTGCAAAGGTAAATATTGACGATGCAGAGGATATCGTTAAAGACTTTATGAAGGCATTTGAAAAGCTCAATTATTCAAAAGCCACAAAAAATATTCTCCCTTCTTTAGTTGAAGCATATGAAGATATGGATTATGATATTTCAGAAGTTCTTCAGTTTACAGCACTTTACTTTAGTGATGCAGACGGTAATATGCTTGATTATTCAATCAAATCAGTCAAAGAAGACGACAGCGAATACTTCGACGACTATTACAAATATGATTTAAAGGATTACAACTCTTATGTTGAACCTGAAGCATTTGCTAAAGCAACAATCGAATTTACAGATGGTTCTCAGTCAGGAAATGCTTATATTTACCTTGCATACTGCGATGGTAAATTCTATATTTATGAATTTGACACAGATGAGTTAGACTTTGAAGTAGAAACTTCAGGTAATGAACCTGAAACAGACGACTATGTATCTACATTCCCTGAAGGTGATATTTCATCACTCCTTACAGGTTCTAACATATATTACAACGGTGAACCTTCAGGATCACGTAATAATTTTGGTGGTTTTTCTATGGTAATGCCGAATGGATGGGTTGAAAACAGTTCAACAATCTGGGCTTCTGCAAACAGTTCAACAAGCATCTCAGTCCAGGTCGATCCTTCTTTATCAACTGCAGGCGATATGGCTACATATATCACTGCAAGCAAAACTGAATTAGAGTCTGTCGGATACGTTGTCGGTGACATGGGATATGTATATTTAAACAACTACAGCGGTTACTACATGGAATACACAGCAGGTGCCGCATCAGGCATTCTCTTTATCGTTGAGAAAAACGGAAGTGCATATTTAATTGCAATAGCAACAATTGATCCTGAATCTAACGAATATGATGATGCACTCTTCTCAGCAGCATCATTATTAATAGACTAATGCAATAATTCGTATTGTGGGAATATGTGTGAGCCTGCAAGTATCAGAATGTATTTTTGCTTCATCTTAGGGATTTTGTGAATTTCCTTACGGCATAACCGCCCGCTGAAAGTTTGTGTCTTTCATCAGGTCGACAATCAGAAGGGAAGGTTCGTCAGGGACAGACATGCGTTCAAAGATTTTGGATTTTCTAAGCAGGTGCATAAGCAATAGTTAATATTAAAGCCTCGAAAACTAAACTCGTAACGTTTTGCTATTAAAAGACGTGCAAAACGTTACTCAAACATAGTTTTCGAGGCTTATATTATTGCTTATGCACCTGCTAAGAAAATCTACAAAATCTTTTCAATGCATGTCTGTCTCCTGACGAACCTTCCCTTCTGATTGCTCGAACATATGAAAGACACAAA
>JBGVOL010000032.1:0-39631 GCA_045126475.1 Lachnospiraceae bacterium
AAAACGTTACTCAAACATAGTTTTCGAGGCTTATATTATTGCTTATGCACCTGCTAAGAAAATCTACAAAATCTTTTCAATGCATGTCTGTCTCCTGACGAACCTTCCCTTCTGATTGCTCGAACATATGAAAGACACAAATAATCAAAACAGCGGGAGATATGCCATTAGGAAATTCCAAAATCACTAAGCAGAAGTAAAAATACATTCTGATACCTGCAGGCATTATATATTCACATAATATGAATTATTTATAAAAGTAGTGGTCTCCGTGTTTGAATAAAAATGTAAGGCTTGTATTAAACCAACTGTTTGATGATGTTTTCATCGCAAAATACATTGCACCTTCCGAATAGTCCTCGCCTTTAAGGGCTCGGTCAACGCATTCTATGGTAAGCTGGCTTGCTGTGGTCTTGTAGTAGCTTCCACCAGGTCTTGTCGGTGAAAACTGATATGTTCTTCCGTTGTTTGAAAAGACAACTTCTGTAATGGTGCATCCCGATGATAATACCCTGTTGAGAATAACATTGGCAACAAGAATTCTGCCTTTCTCATCCTGGTCGCCTGCCTCTGCCTCAACTATGGTGCAAAGTACTTTATAATCCTCTTCGGAAAAGTCCACAATGTACTCCGACTGTGCAACTGTCTGACTCTCATTTCCCTGAGCCGATGCAGATACATGCTCAGTCACTTCCTGTACACTTTCTTCTTCAGTCAATTTCTGAGTTTCTTTAATATCTTTATCTTCTTCACTATATTCAAGTGATATCGTAACTGACTGCGTCAATTCTACATTTGAAGACACAGCCAGGTAATGCCCGGGGGCACTTCCATCATCGGATACCGACTCCTCTGTGACATTTCCGCCGCTTTGCGGTACATTATTGTCAGCCGTGACCTGAGATACAGCCGCAATACAACATACTGTAGCTGCCACAGCTGCAGTTCCTCCGATAATTCTCTTAAATGTATTATTGTTTGCAGTGTTCTTTTCTTTTGCCGTAGTAGCAGGATTCTCTTTTGACTTACATAACTTACAAAAAATCTTCTTAATGTAATCCATTTGCTCTCCTTTCTAAGTCGGATTCATTGTCACTCTTCCGACTTTAACCATTTCGGTTCAAGATTAACACAGGCCACATTATATTGTATCCGACAGACAAGTGTCAACACTACCTCTTGATTTTTGGAAGTATTATACACCCACATTTTACCATATCAAAGTTATGCTTCTGAAATTTATAACAACTTACCTCTTATTTTAACCCTTTTTTTGTGCAATATGCACATTGTCCTTTTCCCACGTTAAAGTGTGTCTTATTAACTTTTTTCTTCTAATTTTCGACATTTCATGGTAAAATCATGTTTATAATCAAAAAAAGACCTATGCACGGAGGATTAAAATATCATGTACCCCGGAGTATTTTCGGCATCAAAAAAGGACGGAACAATATACTTCCGCTCCTCATTTACATATAAGAATAAGCATATAAGCCTTGGAAGCTTCAGCACTGAGAAAGACGCACACAAAGCATATCTTGAAGCTACAGAAATCATGACATCAAAAAAGGTTATAAAAATAACTGATTATAATAAGAAGAAACGCTATTTATCTTTTGAAAAATGGGTTATGCTGATTAATCTTAAAGATAACAATATTTACTTTAAAAACCCTATATATCTGCATCCAAAATATTTTGAATATTATCTTGATAACGACCCGTACGCCCCACTCAAGTTTGATGCCGATGACCTTTTCTTTTATTCCACACACAAAATAATGCGCCGTGGCGGTCATCTTTTCGTGGCTGATTACGGTATGCAGATAAATATCCTTAACCGCTACGGAATAAAGAATTTTGCAGTTTCCGGCAAGGATTATATATTTGTAAACGATGACAATACTGACTTCCGTTATCAGAATATCAAAATAATCAACCGCTATATCGGTGTCACCCTTGATACCTCCAATACGGGACAACCCGTATATGTAACAAAAATCCATATAAACGGTGACTATATTGTCGGAAGATACAAATCCGAGACTGATGCTGCCATAGCATATAATAAAGCGGTAAATCTCCTTGCCCAAAAGGGCTGTAAAATCGCGTATCAGACCAACTATATCGAAAACATGGATTCCTATGAGTATACAAAAGCATATGAGCAAATTAAGATATCAAAAAAGCTAAAGGATTTAAATTTCTAAATCCTTTAGCTTTTTATACGTGGTCTATCGCAATATAATAATTACCTTAAATAAATCATCATCCAGCTTTACCTCAAATGTTCCGCCGCAAAGCTCCGTAAAGCTTTTTGCTATTGAAAGCCCAAGGCCGTTACCTTCGGAATGTCTTGATTTATCTCCCCTTGTAAACCTTGATAAAATCTCCTGTTCAGTATAATCAATTTCATATTCTGAAATATTTTTTACTGTAACTTTAAACTCTCCTGCAGTCTGTTCTGCTGAAAGATAAATTCTTGTTCCGGGCATCGAGTACTTAAGAGCATTATCAATAACATTCTGGAACACTCTGTAAAGTTTCTGTCCGTTTCCCGTAACAGGTGCCGTATCAACAGAAATCTTTACTCTCAAATCTTTTCCCGACTCTTCTATCCTGTCGCTCATATCCGATAATACCTGATTAATCAGAACTACTCCGTCAAGCTGTTCCATGGGAACCTGTTCACCGCTTGTTGCCTTGGCTAAATCAAACACATCTGACACTATATCTTTAAGCCTTGCTGACTTTTCCTCAAGAACTCTTACATAGTCCCGTGCTGCAGGTGGCAACTCTTCTTTTGACAACAAATCAACATAGCTTATAATAGATGTAAGCGGTGTCTTTAAATCATGGGAAACATTTGCCACAAGCTCTATCTGCATTTTCTCCGCCTCAACCTGTTTTGCAACAGACTTCTTAAAGCTTTCAGACAGATTTGCCACCTGATTTAAAACCTTATGATTCTCTCCCTCTAAATTTGTTGTCTGACCATACTTTCCATTGTAGATAAGGTCAATATTTTCAGAAAGTTTATTGTATATTTTAAGATGCTTATATTCCTTTATGCTTAATGTTATATAAACAAAATTCAACACAATTAATACAAGCAATACTACAAATGCGGCAAAATGCATTATATCCGGCATCCAGCCATATGCCAGAATCATTATTACCAGAGCACCGACAAATATATCTGTCAATAGTACTGCTATATCAGCCATTATCTTCTTTATATACAGTTTCTTTATCTCAGGCAGTGCCCCATATGCACTCTTGTCATATATTTTCTTAACATTTTTCACAACAAATTTCTTTGTACCGACAATAATCCTGAATACAAGGCAATCCTTAAAAAATCTTTTGTTTATAAGCTTTTTTATTAAAATACCCGTCTCATAATATGCGCAAAGAACTACAAAGAGTATTCCTGCCACATATCCGTACTTTGCCAGTTCGTAATAATCATCAGACAAATCATATGTTCTGTACGAATAAAACAACGATACCATTATAATCGCCGCCAGAATGACACCTCCGATTACAGCTATATGAACTTCACTGTAACAGCGTTCCCATACGTTAAGTTCCTTCTTACCTTCAACGGTTCTTCCGCATTGAATAAGTGAAATAATTGTCATTACTGCAAAAACGCAGGCATAAACTATAAGCGAATCCATTTCCTTCAAAATTTCTTCATCCCTTATGGTCTCAATGTTTTCTATGAAGTTGTCAATCACCTCATCTCTCTCCCTGTAGTATCTCATAACCATATCATTTGTGGAGGCTACTCTAATGGCAAATTTACCGGAATTATCTTTAAGGAACATATACACTTCTTCACTTATCGCCTCTTTTGCCTTAAAGACGTCCAGCTTGTAGATTTCTGCCTGATTATATTCAATACAATACTTAATATCACCTGAAAGAGTGTATTGTATTTCATAGGAACGCCATTCTCCTGTTGTAAACAGGTACTGTACATAGTAATTACCTGTACTTCTTATTTCTACCGGTGTATCGGGAAAAGAAGAAAACATTCCTTTTTCATCACCGACAATTACATTAAACTCCTTTGTGCCATTGCCGGTAACATTGAAATAATACTGTTCTACACCATTAATCCCCTGCTCAATATATGTTTCAACGATTCTATTCAAATAATTCACAAGCTTGATTTGAATTTCCTCTCCCACTTCAGACACAGGGTATATCACATCGTATGCTTCTTCTTTTTCCTCCCTATACTGTCTAAAATGCTCTGCTATCGCAACAGAATGATATATCATACCTCCCGCTGAAACAAGTATAAGTACAAATATAATAAACTTTGTAAATCTATTGTAAAGTAACTTCCTCATCTACCTTTTTACCTCCTCCATCTTGTAACCCAGCCCCCACACAACCTTAATATATCTTGGCTCTTTAGGATTTATCTCTATCTTTTCTCTTATATGCCTTATATGCACCATTACAGTATTCTCCACTGCATACCCCTCCTCATTCCACACATTTCTGTAAATATCCTCCGCCGAAAAAACCCTTCCCGGATTTCTCATAAGAAGTTCCATTATCTTGAACTCAGTGGCTGTCAGTTTCACATTCTCCCCATCCGCCAACAGCCTCTTATCGTCCAAAAGAAGCTCCAAACCTCCAACAACAATCACGTTCTTTTTTTCCTGTCCAAAGCCTCCTGTGCCTATTGCACCTAAATGCAGATATCTTCTGAGTCCCGATTTAACTCTTGCTGCCAATTCCATGGGATTATAAGGTTTTGAAATATAGTCATCAGCTCCTACACTGAGTCCCAGAACCTTGTCCGTATCCTCTGATTTCGCCGAAAGAACAATTATGGGAATATTCTTTGTCTGGCGAATTTTCATAATGGCTGACAAACCGTCCATATTAGGCATCATCACATCAATAAGCATTAAATGAATATCATTATCCACCATAGCCTCCAGCGCCTCAATTCCATCATATGCACGGTATATGTTATACCCCTCCTTTTCCAATAATCTGGCAATAGCTTCCACAATGTCCCTATCATCATCTACTACCAAAACATTTGCCTTGAAATCTGCATTCATCTTTCTTTCTCCTATAGTATACTAATCGTTAATGCAAGAAAATCACCCGTTTTTCACCGGGTGATTTTAATATACACTATAATTCTTATAAAAAACTTGTGAAAATTCTTAAATTTTTCTTAAGATTCGTTCTATACCAGAACCAGCTTCTTAAATGATTTCTTTCCCTTCTTCAACAAAACGCCTGCCTTAAGCTGTTCTTCCGTGAGTACAGCCTTAATATCAGTAATCTTCTCTCCGTCAACAGTTACGCCGCCCTGTTCAACTGCACGTCTTGCCTCTGAGCGTGATGCTGTCATCTCCGCCTTAACGAGGGCTGTGAGAAGCTCTAATGTTCCGTCAGTCAAATCTTCACTTGTAATTTCAACTGTTGGTGCACTATCTCCGTTACCTGCTCCGAAAAGTGATCTTGCAGCTTCCTTTGCCTGATTTGCATCATCTTCACCATGAACGAGTTTTGTAAGCTCATATGCAAGGATTTCCTTTGCCTCGTTAAGTTTGCTTCCTTCCCACTTATCCATCTCATTTATCTGCTCTAAAGGAAGGAATGTAAGCATTCTTATACACTTAAGAACGTCTGCATCTGCGACATTTCTCCAGTACTGGTAAAACTCGTATGGTGTAGTCTTCTCTCTGTCAAGCCATACCGCACCTGACTGTGTCTTACCCATCTTCTTACCCTCTGAATTAAGTAAGAGTGTAATAGTCATTGCATGTGCGTCCTTACCAAGCTTTCTTCTGATAAGCTCTGTTCCGCCAAGCATATTGCTCCACTGGTCATCACCGCCAAACTCCATATTACATCCGTACTTCTGGTACAGCATGTAGAAGTCGTAACTCTGCATAATCATGTAATTGAACTCAAGGAAGCTTAATCCCTTTTCCATTCTCTGCTTGTAACATTCAGCAGTAAGCATTCTGTTTACAGAGAAATGAGGTCCTACCTCCCTTAATACATCGATGTAATTTAAGTTCATAAGCCAGTCAGCATTGTTTACAAGAATCGCCTTATCATCTGAGAAGTCAATAAAACGGCTCATCTGTTTCTTAAAGCACTCAACATTATGATTGATTGTCTCTGTTGTCATCATCTGACGCATGTCACTTCTTCCTGACGGGTCACCAATCTGTGCTGTTCCTCCTCCGATTAACACAATCGGCTTGTTTCCTGCCATCTGAAGTCTCTTCATAAGGCACAGTGCCATAAAGTGACCTACATGAAGGCTGTCTGCCGTAGGGTCAAAACCAATGTAAAATGTAGCCTTACCCTCATTTACCATCTTTCTTATCTCTTCTTCGTTTGTTACCTGTGCAATTAATCCTCTTGCAACTAATTCCTCGTAGATACCCATTTTTTTATTCTCCTTTTTTATATTTTCATAACAAATGAAAACGGATTGTTCGTGCTTCGCACTTCAAAATCTAAAAAAGCCCGTCCTTTATTCTTTCAAATAAAGGACGGGCTGTATTCCCGTGTTACCACCTTAATTCATAGAGTACTCACATACTCTACCTTTGCAGGTACTGATTATATTAATTCATAACCAAGACCCTGACACTATAACGGTTGTCTTCCGCTGCAGCCTACTAAAAATCCGGATATTCTTTCGGTACAGAGCTCATGGATGTATTCATATATAAGTCTTCCCTGCGCCTCTCATCATCCGGCTGCTTTCTGTAGGTATCCCTCACAACTACTTATTCCAATCATTGCCTTATAAATATTTACTTAGCCTGTTGTCTGTCACAACTGCTTTTAGTATAACACCTTTGTTGTTCATGTCAAGAATATTTTCTACTCAGCAAGATATTTCTCGTTTATGGTGATAACCTTCTTCATTGCCTCCATGCCCGGAGCTCCGATTGTTGTTCTCTTCTCAACACATGTTTTAAGGCTTATGGCATCATATATGTCATCCTCAAATACAGGACTTATAGCCTTATATTCTTCCAATGTCATATCATCAAGTGCTATGTCCTTCTCAATACAGAATAAAACAAGCTGACCAACTATACCGTGGGCATCCCTGAAAGGAACTCCCTTTCCAACAAGATAATCTGCCGCATCTGTGGCGTTTGTAAAGCCGTTTTTTGCACTTGACTCCATATTATCTTTATTGAATTTCATTGTATCAATCATACCTGTAAAAAGAGAAATGCATCCCTTTGTTGTATCAATGGCATCAAATGTAAGTTCCTTGTCCTCCTGCATATCTTTATTGTATGCAAGAGGCAGACCCTTCATGGTTGTGAGAAGTGACATAAGCGCACCGTAAACACGTCCCGTCTTTCCTCTTACAAGTTCTGCAATATCAGGATTCTTTTTCTGTGGCATAATGCTGCTTCCCGTACTGTATGCATCATCAATCTCCACAAACCTGTATTCATTGCTGTTCCATATGATTATCTCCTCCGAAAAACGGCTTAAATGCATCATAATTGTGGACAATGCACTTAAAAACTCTATGAGATAATCTCTGTCAGACACAGAGTCCATGCTGTTGAGCGTCGGTCCCTCAAAGCCTAAAAGTGTAGCTGTAAGATTTCTGTCCAACGGGTATGTTGTACCTGCCAGTGCTCCTGAACCTATAGGACAATAATTCATTCTCTTATATATGTCCTTCAAACGGTCCCTGTCTCTCTTAAACATCTCAAAATATGCTCCGAAATGATGAGCAAGCGTTATAGGCTGTGCCTTCTGAAGATGTGTAAATCCCGGCATATATGTATCGATATTTTCCTTCATTATCCTATGGATAACATTAAGAAGTTCTTTTAAAAGCCTGTCAACTTCTGTTACCTCATCCCTTGTGTAAAGCTTCATGTCAAGAGCAACCTGATCATTTCTGCTTCTTCCGGTATGAAGCTTCTTTCCCGGCTCCCCTATTCTTTCTATAAGATTTGACTCCACAAATGAATGGATATCCTCGCTCTCCTCAGTAATCTCAAGCTTGCCTGATTCAATATCGGCCTTAATAGACTTAAGACCTTCTATAATCTTCTTCATATCCTCATCTGAGATTATCCCCACAGCTCCAAGCTGTGTTACGTGAGCAATACTTCCCTCTATATCCTGCTTATAAAACTTTTGGTCAAATGTTATTGACGCATTAAAATTATGTACTAACTGATTCTCTTCCTTGGTAAATCTTCCGCCCCAAAGCTTCATGGCAATTTGCATTCCTTTCTGTACTTAGATGTTTGGCTCAAATATTACTTTTACCTCCAGTACCTTAGTCTATCATATTTTTCCACTGATAACAACAATAAAAAGTGTATTGATATGCCTTCCCAAACATATCAATACACTTTTTATACACGCCGGAAAAACCGGTCATCATCCTAAATATAGATTATCTCACGTTAAGCATATTCACGGTCGCTTAACGTGAGATAATATTAACATAACATTTTTTAATTTTCTCCCCCCTTTTAGGGTGGATTTTAGTCTTCTTTGCTTATGTGAACCTGTAACTGGTTAAACGGAATTTCGATTCCGTTGCTGTCAAGAGCGTTCTTAACATTCTCCATAAGTCTGAAATATACGTTCCAGTAATCTGCTGTTTTGCACCATGCACGAACTGTAATTGTTACCTGACTTGCCGCAAGCTCTGTGACAATTACTGCAATTTCAGGATCGCGAAGAACTGCCTCATCTTTTGCTGCCACATCAAAGATAACTGCCTTTGCCTTTTCAATGTCATCAGCATATCCGATACCGAATGCAATATCAACTCTTCTTTTATCAAACTCTGTCACGTTTGTAATCGACGAATTTGACAGCGAGCCGTTAGGAATGGAAATCGCCTTATTGTCCGGTGTAATAAGCTTTGTATAAAACAGGTCTATCTTTTCTACTGTTCCTTCCCTGCCTGTCCCGTTGTCGATAATATAATCGCCAACCCTGAATGGCTTAAGCATAAGAATCAAAACACCGCCTGCAAAATTTGAAAGGCTTCCCTGAAGTGCCAGACCTACTGTCAGTCCAAGTGTTCCAAGTACGGCTATAAATGATGCTGTGTCAATTCCAACCTTATCACAGATAATTACAATAAGAACAACATACAAAATAACCTTAATCAGTGAATCAAGGAATCTCTGTATACTGATTTCCATCTTTGCCTTCTCAAAGAACTTCCTGCAAAACTTCAATAAATACTTGATAATAATCTTTCCCACTAAAAAGATTACAATGGCAAGTACAATATTTACAGCAAAATCAAATACTTTCGGGATATACCCTTCAATAGTCTCCAACAACTTATTTGCCTCACTTACGGCAGAAGTCGACATCAAAAAATCAAATGTGTTCATATTAGTCTCCTTTTTCTTGCGTTCTGATAATTCTATGCCTTTTTCTTAACTGCTGTTTTTTTAGGTGTTGCATTTTTTACAGCCGTTTTCTTCACAGCATCTTTCTTCACGGCTTCTTTCTTAACCGTCTCTTTTTTTATCGGCTCTTCCTTTACCGTTTCTTTTTTCACCGCTTCCTTTTTTATCGGCTCTTCCTTTCCCGTTTCCCTTTTCACTGCTTCTTTCTTTACAGTTTCACTCTTAACAGTATCTTTCTTTACTGTGTCCTTCTTAGCAGTTTCCTTCTTGACAGTTTCTTTCTTTACATTTTTCCTGTTTGACACAGGGGTTTTTTCCTTTTCCTGCACCGGCGAGAACTTAAAGATTGCAACCGATAAAGGTGCCAGCTTTATTGTTATTGAGTCCGGCCTTCCGTCAGTTTTGACCTTCTTTGTAGCCTTTACACGTGAATTCACAAAGCCGCTTCCACCAAACCTTTCTTCATCGCTGTTAAGTATCTCCTTATATTTTCCCTTTGGCACTCCGATAGTAAATTCTTCGTGGCGTATTGTATCAAAGTTACATACAACAAGAAGCATGTCATCTTTTTTCTTGCCTCTTCTCACAAATGAAACTGTACTTTCCTCAGGATTATTGCAGTTCATCCACTCAAATCCTACCGGAACATCATCCTGCTCATAGAGAGCCGGTTCTGATGTATAGAGTTTATTAAGTGCCTTCACATAATCCGATACCTGTCTGTGTTTTTCATCATCAAGACTTCTCCAGTCAAGTTCTCTCTCCTCGCTCCATTCACGGTAGCAGGCAAATTCCTGTCCCATAAACAAAAGCTTCTTGCCCGGATGAGTCATCATAAATCCATAAGTTGCGCGAAGATTAGCAAATTTGGTCTTCTCTTTCTCTCCCGGCATCTTTCCTATCATGGAACCCTTGCCATGTACAACCTCATCATGAGAGAACACAAGTATGTAATCCTCACTGTACTGATAAAGCATACTGAATGTAAGCTGATTGTAATTATTCTTTCTGAAGTACGGGTCACATCTCATATAGCTTGAAAAATCATTCATCCAGCCCATATTCCACTTAAAGTCAAATCCAAGACCATCGTTCTCCACATCACCTGTGACAGCCGCCCATGCAGTAGACTCTTCCGCTATAACAATTGCTCCCTTACACTGCTTCTTCATCTGTGAATTGAGGTGCTTTAAAAACTCAACCGCCTGAAGATTTTCATGACCGCCATAAATATTTGCAACCCATTCGCCTGCATTCTTTCCGTAATCAAGATAAAGCATTGACGCAACCGCATCCATTCTGATTCCGTCAACATGATACTCTTTTACCCAGAACAGTGCATTGGCAATAAGGAAGTTTGAAACCTCCGGTCTGCCGTAATTAAAAATAAGCGTTCCCCAATGAGGATGTTCACCCTGTCTTGGGTCAAAATGTTCATATAAACATGTCCCGTCAAAACGTGCAAGTCCAAAAGCATCTTTTGGAAAATGGGCCGGTACCCAGTCAAGAATAACACCTATATCATTCTTATGCATATAATCAATAAAATACATGAAATCTTCCGGTGTTCCGTATCTTGATGTAGGTGCATAATATCCTGTTACCTGATAACCCCACGAACCGTCAAAAGGGTGTTCCATAACAGGCATGATTTCAATGTGTGTATATCCCATTTCTTTTACATAATCACAAAGCAGCGGAGCAAGCTCCCTGTAATTGTAAAACAGACTCTTGCTGTCCGTTTCAACTGAAAGGTTCTCACCACCTTCTTCAACAATCTCAGCCGCCGGCTTCTTCCATGAGCCAAGATGCACCTCGTATATTGACATAGGCATCTCTGTTGCGTTGTTCTTTTCACGTTTCTTAAGCCACTGATTGTCGCTCCATCTAAAGCCTTCAATG
Source organism: Lachnospiraceae bacterium (assembly GCA_045126475.1). Taxonomy (GTDB): domain Bacteria; phylum Bacillota; class Clostridia; order Lachnospirales; family Lachnospiraceae; genus SVEL01. The sequence continues at coordinate 11,327 of JBGVOL010000032.1, forward strand.
TCGTAAAGTATTGATGCATTCTCAGGTCTCTTCTGTGAATAATAACCGTATGGGTCAGCCTTTAAAATATTCTGTCCGTCACTTTTCTTAATCTCATACTTGTACAGTTCTCCGCCTTTCAGTCCCGGAATAAACAGTGTGAATACTCCCGTATCCTCCACTCTCTCCATCATATGACGGCGTCCGTCCCAGAGATTGAAGTCACCAACCACACTGACACGCTTTGCCATAGGTGCCCACACTGCAAATGTATATCCCTTCACACCGTCAATATTGGCAGGATGTGCTCCCAGATACTTATACACTTCATAATTCACACCTGCGTTAAACTTTTTAAGCTGTTGTAAAGGAATATCAGGTGTAAACTGATATGGGTCATAATATTCATACGTGGAACCATCCTGGTATACCGCTATAATCTTATATACCCCTTTCTGTTTCTGGGAAAGCATTACTGCAAAATAACCACCATCTTCTACTTCTTCCATCTTATACTTCGTCGTCTCTCCGTCATACTGAACAAACGCCTCCGTTGCATCCGGAACAAAAGCCTGAATAATGTAGCCGCCTTTCACCTCCTTCGGTCCAAGTACTATCTTTGGATTATCAATATCCGCGTAAAGTACTCCTTCGATATTTCTCCAATCCATAAATTTATATAACTTGTCTCTCATAGCAACATCCTTTCTGCACATTCGTTTTATTATATATAAATGTACCACAAAATAGTAATTATGTCCATTAAAGTCGGACAATAATTAGTAACTTCTGTGTAAAATTCATGCGAATTATTTCTTGACAAATTACTCCATTTTAAGTAAAATGTTTAAGATGTTTGCATTTTGTCCGCACAAGTCTATATGTAAACAATCTGGGTTTTCATATGGTCGTTAACGTATGAAAACATTATGGTTTCTTACTCTCTCAAAGAAATCATGTAACAACAAACAGATTATGACATTTTGTGGAGGTAATGAAAATGGCTAATATTAAGTCAGCAAAGAAAAGAGTAGAAGTTACAAAGATCAGAACAGAAAGAAATAAGGCAATCAAGTCTAAGGTTAAGACAGCAGTTAAGAAGGTAGACGCTGCTATCGCTGCTAATGACAAAGATGCTGCTGCAGCTGCTTTAGTTGCTGCAACAAAGGAAATCGACAAAGCTACAACAAAGGGTGTATACCACAAGAATACAGCTTCAAGAAAGGTTTCTCGTTTAGCTTCTTCTGTTAATAAGATGGCTTAGTTTTAAACCTTGCAAAAATAAACAGGAAAGCAGATTTTTCATGTTATGAAAAATCTGCTTTCCTGTTATTTATGAATATTTAATCAGTATCATTTCCACGCCTGCCTTCTCATCCATGCGTCCGTTCTTAATATCGTTCTCGATTTTTATACATTCCTCAAGTGCCTGCACAAGCATCTTTCCCTTAAATCCGCTCTTAAGCTGTCTTAAAATCTTTCCCACAATAAACGGCTGCACCGCTGCCTTTGAAGCGATACTTCCATTGTCCGCTCCCCTTTCACTCAGTTCGTAAACCTGAAGCATTATGTTAAACTGTCTGGAAAGCATAAACAAAATCCTCATAGGAGGCTCCTTCATGGCTATAAGGTCATAATACAACCCAAGAGTCTTCCTTCTGTCCTTATTTGCCATGGCATCTATCATATCAAATATTTTCGATGATATCTGTACCGAACAGACTTTTTTTACATCATCATCTGTTATAACTTCTCTTTCAAGACAGTAACAGATTAGTTTTTCAAGCTCTTTTGATATGTTTTCCATATCACTTCCTACATTTGTAAGAAACAATTCAAGAGTACTTTTTGTAATCTTTTTGCCATTTTGATTTAGAATTCCGACAATCCACTTTTCAAGGGCTGCATTGTTCTGCTCTGCCATCTCGCAGACATAACCCATATCCTTAACCTTTTTAAACAGCTTATTTCTCTTGTCCACCTCTGTTTCCACAAAAACAAGACACGTTGTCTCCGGCACTTTTTCTATATACTCATTCATCGTATCATTGGATGACTTAAAGAAGCCCGAATGTTCCATAACAACAAGCCTTCTGTCTGCAAAAAACGGAAGTGTCTCCGAGATACCCACAATGGCTGTAGCATCACAGTCTTTTCCCTCAAAATATGAGTAATTCATGGTGTCATCACCGCAGATTGCCGTCTTTATCCTTTTTTTGTATTGTTTTTTTAAGTATTCCTCTGTACCATAAAGCAGATAAATCTTCTCAAAATTTCCGTTCTTTATGTCTTCATTTATCTTTCTCATTCTGCCTCCCAATGTCCCAAACCGTAAGCTTATTTAACTATACTTTCTTCTATACCCCCAGTCAAGTAATTTATGCAGATATTAAATTATGGAAAAGAGTGGTTGATTTCTCAACCACTCCGGTTTATTGTAATGCCAGATTTTGAAAATTCAGAAGTTTTCCCTATAGTAGACCTTCACTGCAGGTCATACAGTCCAAATGTACAAAATTATTCCAACTATAAAAAAAATTCTTTTATTATGTTCTGTACTCTCTCCACATCCAAAGGATGGTCAGCCGTCTCAAATGTTGCAATTAAGTTGATAGAAGGTATTATGCCATTATCACAATAGAGTCTTATCTTTTTACATGCACCATTCCGATATTCCCGATCATCCATCAGTCCGAAATGTTCCCAATATATTCTTTTTCCGGTAATCGGGTGCCTTACTGTAAAATCAGGATAGATACATATTCCATTATCAAGAACAAGTTTATCCTCATACCGAAATGGAATTCCATATTTATAGAGCATCATATCAATGATAACCTCAGATTTTGAGCGAAGATATTTTCCCTGACTCCCCTTATGAATCAGGTTTTCAGGATATCCAGCTCCACCTTCATACTTTTCCTCCATCCACATTTTCAAATCCTCTCTCTCAACAGAATGCATTGGTTCCAGCAATTTCCCCCATTCCTCATGCTTCAACAAATCCTCTGCTTTTCCTTCGACCTTCTTCATCTGACGCTCATAATATTCCAACGCCTTCACCTGATGACTCAACTCCTCATATCTACTCTCATAGTACTTTTTCAGTGCAAGCTTCTCCGCAAACCTTCTGTTGCTCTTAGGAAGATAAGTTGCAACACTCCCCTCCTTCATGCAAAACCACTTATAATTCTTCCCATTCTTTGCACATCTCAAATCCTCTTTGGGCATCTTTTTTAAAAGTGATTCAATCTGCTTCATTTCCTGTTCGTTAGACTGGATAATCTCACTTGCTTCTCTACATGTTAATCTCATTTTTCCTCCCATTATGATGTTAATTTTTTCGTGGGCCTGTAGCGGGTTATTTGTTTCTCTGACCCACGAAAACTACGACAGTTTTCTCTTTGGCTGCCTCTCGTGGGCCTGTAGCGAGTTATTTTCTTCCCTGACCCACGAAAACTACGACAGTTTTCTCTTTGGCTACCTCTCGTGGGTCTGTAGTGGGTTATTTTCTTCTCAGGCCCACGGAAACTGCGACAGGCTTCCCTTTGGTTGCCTCTCGTGGGTCTGTAGTGGGTTATTTTCTTCTCAGGCCCACGGAAATTGAGACAAGCCTCCATTTTTCTGCTGCTCGTGGGACTGTGACGAATTATTTACTTCCCTGACCCACGGAGCGCCTATATCCTTCTGTCTCCACTTCACCTAAAGATGAAATTGTAAGTATTATGGCTCCAAGTTCATCAGTTCTTAGAATCTCGCTGCCTGTTGCTTCAAGTCTATTTAGTGTCTCTGCATGCGGATGGCCGTAAGAATTATCTTCTCCGCATGAAATAATAGCAATATCCGGTTCTATCATTTTTAGAAACTCTTCTGAACTTGAACCACCCGAACCGTGATGTGCCGCCTTATAAACTGACAATGATTTACCACTATCCACCATATTATTTTGCACATACCTTATAATCTCTTTCTCCACTTTACTGCTTATATCACCTGTAAAAAACGCAGACAATGATTTGTAACTCATATGCAAAACCATCGAATTATCATTTATATCGCCATAATCACTTTCTTTATCAGGACTTAAGCACATAAGTTCCAACTCTCCGTCTTCCAAAATGTCACCTCTTGTAAAATTAATGATATTTATATGATTCTTATTTGCAAGATTCATTATCTTAATATAATTCTCATTATCATTATTTTGAACAGCATTTGAAATAACAATATTTTTCACCTCAATCCTTCCCCTTTCCAGTATCTCCGATATACCTGATACATGGTCAGTGTCAAAATGTGATATAAATACGTATTCCAGACTGTCCACATCATAATATTCAAGAAAGCTTTCAATTTTGTACTCTCCTACCCTTTTTTCGTCGGTACTTCCTCCGTCAATAAGGTAATCATATCCCGAATCACTGTGTATATATATTGATTCTCCCTGGCCCACATCCAGAAAGCACATTAAAAAGCCTTCACTTTTATTGCCGTAAACCAGAAAAATCATTACGCTCACCAATACACACGGCACACACATACGGCGCATAAATGACGTTTTAATCTCTTTTCTCCTGTTAAGTCTCATATATACTAACATACATACAAGGCATATGTAATACAGCACATTCCTGATTATTCCCATATTTCCCGTTACGACAGATGCGTGTGGCAGTTTTAGAAATATATTACATAACTCCGTGTAAAATCTTAAAATGTATACCGCTCCTCCAATGACAAATTCTCCTGCCTGCGGAGCAAAAAACGAGACAGTTATCCCTGCTGCCGACGTGACAAGAACAATTCCCATAAGAGGAACAACTATAAGATTCAGTACCGGTGCATAAGTTGATATCCTATAAAAAAGCATACTGTTAACCGGAAGCATTGTAAATGTTATGGACATATTAAAAATAACAGCATTCACAATCTTATTCTTTGCACAAAGGAATTTCTGAATGACAGGTGCCGTAACGCTGACTGCTGCCATTGCACCAAATGAAAGTATAAACGAAGAATTGGTCAGATAATACGGATTGTCCGTTAGCAGCAGTAACGCAGCAAAAGAAACAGACGAAATCATATCATATCTTCTCCCCAGCACATCAGCCGCTATGCGCAGAGTAAACATTATAACTGCCCTCACTGCCGATACCGGTGAACCTGTAATCATAAGAAAAAGTATCATAACACTGCCGCTGACTGCTGCCGATGAGCCATATCTTAATCTTTTTCGAAGCAGCCTGTATATACCCATGCCGGCTGCAGAAATATGAAGTCCCGATATTGACAGTATATGGGTAATATTATTCATCGAATAAAGTTCTTTAACTCCATCATCTATTCCATTTTTTTCTCCAAGAACAATGGCTGATACCAGTCCCTTTTCCTTTTCGGTACAGATTTGTCCAAGAATTGTAAGAAATTTGTTTTTTAAATTATAAAGTAACTCCTCTATCTGATTATAATCGTTATGGTCACCCCGAACCGTATAATCAGCAACATCAACCTTAAGAATCACTCCCTGTGAGTGCATATATTCCCTCTCATCAAAATTTCCCGGATTATCAGCTATACTCATTGGAATTATTTCTCCCAATACGGTTATTTTTTCTCCATATCTGACACTTTTGGCATTGTCCATATATAGCAATATGTTTCCGTCATCACAGGACATCATCACTTCATATATATAGTTTTTCAACTGTATCTGTCTGACTTCTCCCTCAATGGTAGCAGGGCTTAAAGTTTCATAACCATATTGTACTCTGTCATACCTTTCATAAATCATTTTCCGGTTATGACAAAGACAGCATCCCACTATAAGCATAATAATAAATACAACAGATACTTTAACATATTCTTTTTTTACAGCAGCAGCCATAACTGCCACTGCAATAAATATAAATAAAGCTGCATTTCTCTCTCCGCTCCCTGCAAATGCAGCCAGTTCTCCTAATATAAGGGCAGCAACCATCACTGATAATGGTCTTTTAATACTATACCTCCCATACTATTTTTCAACTATATCAAGGTTAATCGTATATGTCCTGTCAAGAGATATCTCATTCCTGAGCATTCCACCACAGTCCCCTTCAATCATAAACTGAACCTTCGTCACTCCGTCTATTTCAGTAAGTGTGTTTACCATTGAATAAAACATTACCCGGGCATCAGCCACCTCAAGCATCAGTTTATTTACGTTATTTCCCAGATTTACATAACATATTCCGTCCTTTGTAAAAACATTTTTTATCTGCATATCCTGTGGAATTGTTCTGTAGTATCCCTCCTCCGACGGACCCTGCTTAAGAAGCATAAGTGCAAACATCTCCGGCGACTGACTCTCGTCATATATATACTCCTTGCGGCTCTCTTTGAGCTTGTCACCTTTTTCATTTGCATAATACAAAGTAACATATTTTTTCATTCCACTGATTTTCAAAAAGTCCTCATACAGGGCAAAACTTTCACCGTTCATGTATCCCATAACATTCCCCTGAGAATCTGTCATCGGCTGACCATTAACGGTCATGTACACATAACTCACTTCTTCGACCTGCGTAAGCGTCAGAACAAGGGAGGCCCTAAAAAACAGTTGCCCCAAACTATCCATCTCCATATAATTTCCGTCAACTTCAATTTTAACAACCCCATCCGCAATATCAAACTCTATTTTCTTTAATTTATCACCCTTTGCAGACGTACAGCCATTCTTGGGAGCCGTTTCGAATGCACATATTAATTCTCTTATAATGTCCATATCAGACTGATTTTTATCAGATACATCATATCCCCATGTTGTCAGACCCGTACCTGATTCATCTATGCAGTAGATATAATAATCATACCCTTTATTATCATCCTCTGCAGTTTTTCTTTCAGCAGGCATCTCTTTATTGCTGCATCCTGACACAACCATACCGCATACCAAAATCAGTATAATTATTTTCTTTAATTTTGTATTTATCATGTCAATCATGGGCAGCTCCTCCTACGGAACATAGTGAAGGGGGATTCTCACGGTAAATGTACTTCCCTCTCCCTCTTTACTGTATAGCTTTATCTCACCTTTATGAAGATTAACAACAGTATTGGTGATGGCAAGTCCCAGACCGGTACCTCCCGTCTCTCTTGAACGGGCTTTGTCTACCCTGTAAAATCTTTCAAATACCTGCATCTGCGATTCTTCAGGTATACCTATGCCCGAATCTGACACTTTTAAATAAAAATAACTCAAATCTTCATTGAGGGAAACCTTTACCCAGCCGTCAAGTATATTGTACTTTACAGCATTTTCAATCAGATTTGTAATAACCATTGTCATCTTTACTTCATCAACTTCTGCGGTAACAGGCTTAAAGTTTTCAAAGATAATCTCTATGTTACGTTTATCAGCTATCGGTTTTACTCTCTTTATGACCATCTCCACTATCTCAACGATATTTACCTGTGATACCTTAAGTGCAGATGAATCCTTATTCATTCTAACAAGTGCCAGAAGATCATTTATAATACTGTTTTCCCTGTCTATCTCAGATGCGATGTCCTGCATAAACTCCTTATACATTTCATTTGGTACATCCTCCTGGGCAATAAGTGAATCCGCCAGAACCTTGATGGATGTAATTGGAGTTTTGAGCTCATGAGAAACATTTGAAACAAACTCTTCCCTTGATTCATCAACCTTCCTTAATCGAAGTATAACCTCGTCCATACTCTTACAGATGTCATCAATCTCAGTAAAGCCAAGCCTCGTATCATCATCGCCCGACTTACCCGTATCAAGTTCTCTGATATGTTTTTTCATACGCTTAAACGGAAGTTCCATATAAAATCCGACTGTTACTGCCACGGCAACAATAATGATAAACAATATCATCAATGCCACAATTACAATCAGCCTGTTCTCCTTGCCTATATTATTAATGTTTTCTGTCTGAAAATCCAGTAGCAGAACGCCACCCACATCATTTGATCCTGTTAATGCAACAGCGATTTCTATAGAATTATCTTTTTTGTTATAAACTGCACTGTTATTTCCCTCAAAGCAGCTGACAACAACATCTGATATGCAGGTCTTTCCCGTGTCAATGTTGTATGTATCACGTACAATGACAAAATCTTTATTAATAATCATAATTCTGCCATTATCAGAAGCTGTAAGTTCCGTAATACGAGCTTCAACAGCGTCCGACTTTCCACTCACAAGATAACCGGAAGTCAGTATATCGTTTTTTAAAATAACCGATGCATTTTTCAGCCGTTCAGTCTCGTTTTCAATCATTGTACTTTCATACCTTGATACAATGAATAAACTTAATAAAGTGACAGGCACAATACCTGCCACAATAATTACAAACACCACCCTGAAACGGAGACTCTTTATCATTTTCTTCACTTTATCAAGCTTTCCCATGACTATATATCTCCTTCAGATTTTTACTGTTCTCCGTTGCAGAAAAAATATCCTACACCCCACTTAGTGTGCACAAATGTAGGCTCACTTGGATTTGCCTCAATCTTTTCCCTTAGTCTTCTGATATGGACATCCACTGTTCTCACATCACCCGGGTATTCGTATCCCCAAACTGTATTTAACAGATTTTCACGACTGTAAACCTTATTGGGATTCATAGCCAGAAGTTCAAGTACATCAAACTCCTTTGCCGTAAGATTTATCTCTGTGCCGTCTATAAACACTCTTCTTCCGTCCATGTCAAGTTTAAGCGAACCCGACTCAAGGATATTCCCATTTGGTGACTTATCTTTATTCTTGCTGTTTCTTCTTATAATGGCCTTTATTCTTGCCTTAACCTCAAGAATGTTAAACGGCTTTGTCATATAATCGTCCGCACCGTACTCAAGTCCGAGAATCTTATCCATATCATCACCTTTGGCGGTAATCATAATAATCGGAACATCCGAAAATTCCCTGACATGCTGGCACACTTCATATCCGTTCATCTTCGGAAGCATTAAATCAAGGAGAATTATATCGTACTCCTTTTCTTTTATGTAATTAACTGCCTCCTCGCCGTCATATGCGCAGTCGACTTCCATGCCGTCCTGCTCGAGACTAAACTTCAATCCTTTTACGATTAACTTTTCGTCATCAACGACTAAAACTCTGTGTGCCATCTTTTCCTCCTACTTAATGCAGATATAATCTTTTATTTTCTCAAAAGCCGCTTCTTTGATGCCTGAAACCTTCATGATATCTTCAACGGAAGAAAAATATCCGTTCTGCTCCCTATATGCAATAATACTCTCCGCACGGCTCTCGCCTATTCCCGGAAGGGTCATAAGACTTTCCTTAGTCGCTGTGTTGATGTTTATCAACTTTTCCGTGTCATTTGAATCCTTTTGAACCAAATCTGAATCTCCAGAAGCTGTAGCAGTCTCATCAAGAGAATATATTCTGATTTTTTGTCCGTCATCAAGGACCTTGGCAAGATTTAAAAACTGCTCATCCGCGCCTTCCGCAAAACCTCCTGCTGCCGCAACAGCCTCATATACGCGACTCCCTTCAGGCAGCATATACACACCCGGATTTATCACATAACCTGAAACATGCACACAAATCTTTTTGCCGCAATCTGACATAGCAACACTGTTTGTCTCATCTGCCGTTGTCTGCGTACTTTCCTCTTCCCCGGCGGAAATCACCACACCTTCCGAACTTCTCTCGCAGCTGTACACCAGACCTGATATACATACAAACAAAACAATTATCACATACCGTATATATTTTTTTATCATTATGCCTCCTTATGAACCGATTACTTATTCATAAGAAGATTTACATCAAACAATCCACCGTACTATTGTAACCAATTTTTAAAGATTTTACAACATTTATTTTATATTTTCAGATTACTGTTCATTGTAAAATTTTGCATCTTCATCATTTAAAATAGCCGTTCCGATACCTTTGTTCGTGAAGATTTCAAGAAGGAGACAGTGAAGTATGCGTCCGTCAAGTATATGTACTCTTGAAACACCGTTTAATATGGCATCTATACAGTTATTAAGTTTCGGAAGCATTCCTCCTCCGATATTTCCTCCGCCAATCAATTCCTTTGCCTCACTTATACGAAGCTCTGAAATAAGTGTGGAAGGGTCCTTCGGATCCTTATATACACCCTCGATATCTGTAAGGAATGCAAGTTTTTCAGCCTTTACTGCCCTGGCAATTGCACATGCCGCATCATCAGCATTAATATTATATGAATGGAAGCTGTCATCAAGTCCTATAGGGCTTACAATAGGAAGATAATCCTTCTCAAGCAAATCAAACAGAATCTTCGGGTCAACATCTGTAACTTCTCCTACATATCCTATATCCTCACCGTTTGAATACTTCTTTGTACATGTAAGCATCTTTCCGTCTTTACCACTGATTGATATAGCTTTTACACCCAGTTCCTCAACAAGTGAAACAAGCTGTTTTCCCACCTTTCCGAGAACCATCTCGGCAATCTCCATTGTAGGCTCATCGGTAACACGAAGTCCGTTAATAAACTTTGGCTCCATACCTGAACGCTCTACCCACTTGCTTATTTCCTTTCCGCCTCCGTGAACGATAATCGGCTTAAAACCAACAAGCTTTAAAAGTGTAACGTCCTTTATGACATTTCTTTTAAGTTCCTCGTCAACCATTGCACTTCCGCCGTACTTTACAACAATTATCTTTCTGTTAAAACGCTGTATGTACGGTAATGCTTCTATAAGGACATTAGCCTTTTCCTGCCATGTTTCCATTTCTTTCTCAATCATGATTTTGTCTCCTTTGGTTTTGTTTTTTTTCCTTACTTCTTACGTGTTAAACTCGTCACATAGCTGCGAATATTCATTCAAGCATGAATATTCGCAGCTGCGTGACTCGTTGTTTAACACTAACTCCTGTAGTCTGCATTGATGCTTATGTACTCATGTGTCAAATCACAACCCCATGCCGTAGCTTCGCTGCTACCCATTTTAATGTCAGCGACTGCTGTAATCTCCGGCTGCGAGAGAATCTCTGTTGCTTTCTCCTCACTGTACCCGGTAGAAATACCGTTCTCAACTATCTTAAGTTCTCCTGCACTGCTCTTAAAGTAAATGTCTACCTTCTCCGGGTCAAATTCTGCTCCTGAATATCCCATGGCACAAAGGATTCTTCCCCAGTTTGCATCATGACCTGCTATGGCTGTTTTTACAAGATTTGATGTGACAATTGACTTTGCAATGGTAACCGCCTGTTCCTTATTCTCAGCTCCGGTAACCTTAACCTCAAAAAGCGCCGTTGCTCCCTCGCCGTCACCTGCCATCTGTTTTGCAAGATATGTATTTACTGCCAGAAGGGCATCTGAAAACTTCTTGAAATCTTCATCTTCTTCCGTAATCTCTTTGTTTCCGGCAAGTCCGTTTGCAAGAACAAGCATTGTATCGTTTGTTGATGTATCTCTGTCAACAGAAACCATATTGAATGTATCCTGTACATTTGCCTTAACTGCCTTTGTGAGCATTTCCTTTGAAATATTCACATCAGTTGTCACAAACGCAAGCATTGTACACATATTAGGGTGTATCATTCCCGAACCCTTACACATGCCACCTATTGTAACCGTCTTTCCGTCAATTTCAATCTCAAATGCAATTTCCTTTGAGTGGGTATCAGTTGTCATTATGGCCTCAGCCGCCAGCGTACCGTCTTCCACCGTATCACCGAGCATCGGTGTCATAAGCTTAATACCCTCTGTAATCTTATCAATAGGAAGCTGCGCTCCTATAACACCTGTAGAACCTACAAGAACAGCATTTTCCGGAATATTAAGACACTCTCCCGCTGCTTTTGCAGTAAGTCCGCAATACTCATAACCCTGCCTTCCTGTACACGCATTGGCAATGCCGCTGTTTACAACTACCGCCTGAACATACGGACTATTCTCGACAACATCCATATCATACTTTACACATGCTGCCTTAACCACATTTTTTGTAAATGTTCCCGCTACTTTACATGGCTCTTTGCTATATACAAGTGCCATATCCTTCTTCTCGCTCTTCTTTTTTATTCCCACTGCAAGACCCGTTGCACTAAATCCCTGTGCCGCAGTTACTCCGCCAACTATCTGCTTCATAATTCACATCTCCTTCTATGTATTATAACTGTAATCCCTTTGTCATATCGCAGCCAAGTACCAGATTCATGCACTCAATGGCTGCTCCCGATGCACCTTTTCCAAGATTGTCAAACTGTGATGTTATCACAATACGTTCTTCATTGCCGGTAACATATATTTTAAGTCCGTCCCATCCTGATAAGCCGTTTCCTGCAATAAATCCTGTTGCCGCCACTTCATCATCAGCTGCGCTGACACGGATAAACGGCTGGTCTTTGTAATATTCCCCATAATATGCCAATAAGCTTTCAGGTGTTTCCTTCTTTCCAAGCATATCCGCATAAAGTGGTACGGATACTACCATTCCGCTGTAGTAATCATCTACAATAGGTGAAAAAAGCGGTGTCCTCATCAGTCCCGTTATCTTCTGCATTTCTTTCAAGTGCTTATGCTGCTGAGTAAGCGCATACTGCCTTCCCGATGAAAATTCCTTTGGTCTGTCCTCGCTCTCATAGACTGCAATTGCTTTCTTTCCTGCACCACTGTAGCCAGAAAGTCCGAAACAGCTTACGGGATAATCCTTCGGAAGGATACCTCCTGCAACAAGCGGATATATTAGTGAAATAAATCCTGTGGCATAGCAGCCCGGCACTGCAATACGTTTCCCTTTAATAATCTTTTCCTTATGCTCCTTTGAGAGTTCCGGAAAACCGTAGGCCCATCCATCTTCTGTCCGATGTGCCGTAGATGTATCAATTATCACTACATTTTCATTTTCCACCAGTGATACCGACTCCTTTGCCGCTGCATCAGGCAGGCATAAAAATGTAATATCCGAAGCATTTATTAACTTTTTTCTCTCTTCCGGGTCTTTTCTTAATTCCTGATTTATCTTTAATAATTCAATATCATCACGTCCCTGAAAACGTTCATGAATACGAAGTCCTGTTGTTCCTTCACTTCCGTCAATGAATATTTTTGTTTTCATATCCGTACCTCCTGTATATGTTTGGCTCGTTACTTTTCATAATTATACATAGCTTCTGTATATCATGCAAGTACTTTTTACAAAAAATATCCTTATTTCATAAAAAAACTCTTGCATATTCTTTAAATCTAGAGTATATTAATTCTAGTTTTCACACACACATAGTTTTATGCATTCATTTTGAATTTTTATTCATATTTTTGCATAAAATCACATTATATTAGGAGGATTATTTCATGAAAGAAAAAGTTGTTTTAGCTTACTCAGGCGGACTTGATACTACTGCCATCATTCCATGGTTAAAGGAAAATTTTGATTACGAAGTTATCTGCTGCTGTGTAGACTGTGGTCAGGGAAATGAGTTAGATGGTCTTGACGAGAGAGCAAAGTTATCAGGAGCTTCAAAGTTATACATAGAGAATATTGTTGATGAGTTCTGCGATGAATACATTATGCCATGCGTACAGGCTGGTGCTGTATACGAGAACAAGTACTTACTTGGTACTTCTATGGCTCGTCCGGCTATCGCAAAGAGACTTGTTGAAATCGCTCGTAAGGAAGGTGCTGTTGCTATTTGTCACGGTGCTACAGGAAAAGGAAACGACCAGATTCGTTTTGAGCTTGGCATCAAAGCATTGGCTCCAGACATTAAGATTATCGCTCCATGGAGAATGAATGACCTCTGGAAGATGGATTCACGTGAAGCAGAAATCGAGTACTGCAAGCAGCACGGCATTGACCTTCCATTTGGCACAGATTCAAGCTACAGCCGTGACCGTAACTTATGGCACATCAGCCACGAGGGTCTCGAGCTTGAGGATCCTGCAAACGAGCCAAACTACGATCACTTATTAGTTTTAGGTGTTTCACCTGAGAAAGCTCCAGATGAAGGCGAATATATTACAATGAAATTTGAGAAGGGTGTTCCTACTTCATTAAACGGAAAAGAGATGAAGGTTTCTGAAATTATCACTGAGTTAAACAAACTTGGTGGCAAGCATGGTATCGGTATCATTGATATTGTTGAAAACCGTGTTGTTGGTATGAAATCACGTGGTGTATATGAGACACCAGGTGGAACAATCCTCATGGAGGCTCACAAGCAGCTTGAAGAGCTTGTACTTGACAGAGCTACAATGGAAACAAAGAAGGATATGGGAAATAAGTTCTCTCAGATAGTTTACGAAGGAAAGTGGTTCACACCATTACGTGAGGCTGTTCAGGCATTTGTTACATCAACACAGGAGTATGTAACAGGTGAAGTTAAAATGAAGCTTTACAAGGGTAACATCATAAAGGCTGGTACTACTTCTCCATACTCACTTTACAATGAGTCACTTGCAAGCTTCACAACTGGTGATTTATATGACCACAATGATGCATCAGGCTTCATCACATTGTTCGGACTTCCACTTAAGGTTCGCGCAATGAAACTTGCCGAAGTTGAAAGCAAAAAGAACTAATTTTGTGTCTTTCATCAGGTCGATCAATCAGTATAGACCAAAATTTGCAAAGCACATTTTGCTGTAGAATGTAGGTATATAGAAAACATAACAAGGTCATAATATAAGCCTCGAAAACTAGTCCCCGTAACGTTTTGCACGTATTTTAATAGCAAAACGTTACGAGTTTAGTTTTCGAGGCGTAAATATTTAAAAAGTTATTTCATAAATGTCTGTACCCATGTATTCAGGTAGATAAAATTATCATCGTGGAAATATCCTACTCCCAGCTTTGTATATTCCGGATTTATCATATTATTATAATGTCTCTCTGAATTTTTCCATTTATTAACTACCATTTGAGGATCAAAATTGCCTGCGGCGATATTCTCTCCAAGCTTTTCGTAGTTTATGCCTGCACTGTCCGTAAGGCTTGACCAGGGCAGTCCGTTTGGTCTCTCGTGATTAACCTTATTTCCTGCTATCATTTCGTAGGCCCGTCCAAATGACACTATGCATAAACTCCCATCAAGTGTGAGCGGTGCAACACCTGCCTGTGCCCTGACTTCATTTGTATATTTCAGCACTTCTTCTGCATATGACCGGTACATCTCATACAGCATCTTTCCTTCCGAAATAATTGTTTCGTCCGACATATTAAATACATTTGGAGACTGTGTTGTTATCTCGGCAGCAACAGTTGTTGTCTCACTGGTTGCAGTGGTCTGTGCAGTTGACTTTGTCTCGGTTGTCTGCTTTGGTGTAGTCTGTACCGGAGTTGTACCCGTCTCAGAAGAAGTCTCTTCAGTCTGAGCAGGCGTATTACTTATGGTCTCGGTTGCAGATGTATCACTGCTGACACTTTCTCCCACTTCTTCTTTTGAAGTGTATTCTGCTGTCAGATACTCGTTCATGACCTTGTATGTTGTAACGTCATTCTTTTTAACATCATCACCGTTATCCGCCACAATTACATAGACAATCAATATCGCCGATGCAGAAGCAGCCACCAGTGCAGCATTCCGAAGAAACTTATTTCTTCCGTCTTTCAAGGAATTCCTTAGTTTCTGAATTATCATAAATAATTTACCTTTATCCCTTTTAATACTTATGCCTCAAAGTATGAGTGCACAAGTTTCTCTATATATGCCTGATCCTTTACTCCCATAAGTTCCCTTGAAGAATGCATGGCAAGAATCGGTACGCCTATATCAACCGCGCGCATAGGAATATATTTGTTGGCGATTGTTCCAAGAGTGCTTCCCGTCGTTCCGTCAGAGCGGCATGCATACTTCTGATACGGAATATCATTTTGCTGACAAATCATCTCAAGCATTGCAATTGTCTCACAGTCCGTAGCATATGTCTGTGAGCTTGCACGCTTAATAACAACACCGTCATTCATCATATTTGTATTTGTAGGATCGGATTTTTCCGCCTTATTTGGATGAAGCGCATGAGCCACATCGATAGACAATAAAAATCCTTCAAGAGTACCCTGCATGTAATTCTGTCTGTCAAATCCAAGTGCATTATAAAGTTTCTCAAGAACAAATCCCAGAAGATTTGAGTCTGCTCCCTGCTTAGTTCTGCTTCCTATTTCCTCATTATCATAAAGAGCAATAACGTTAATTCCGTCGTCTCTCACTGCTCCTGTTATGCCTTCCACACACGCAACTACCGAAGTGATATTGTCAAGTCTCGGTGCAGAAATAAACTCACCGTTTAGTCCCACCCTTTCTCCTTTATCGGTATTGTAAACATACAGCTCAAAGTCAAGAATGTCACTTACATTAACCTGCAGATGTTTTGCAAGATATTCCATAAAGAAATTATCTTTATTCATATTCTCTTCTATTATTGTTGCAAGAGGTGCCATATCAATCTGCCTGTTAAGCTCCACACCCTTGTTTACTTCCCTGTTCATATGAATTGCAAGGTTTGGTATTGTCAAAACAGGCTTCTTTAAATCAACTATCTTTACAATTGGTTTATACTTGTCCCATGTGTTTTTGCCGTTGCCTGAAACAGCATTGTCATTCTTAAGCGCAACCCTTCCGGCAACAGAAAGAGGTCTGTCTAGCCATGTGTTTAAAATGGCTCCTCCATATACTTCAACATTAATCTTGCCGTATCCTTTTGTACTCATCTCCGGCGAAGGCTTGATATACAGACATGGGTGGTCTGTATGGGCAGCCGCAATGCGAAGCATGCCTCTGTCAAAATTCTTTCCTATCTTAAATGCTAAAACTGAGGAATCAAATACATTTATAAAATATCCGTTTCCTCTCTCTATAATCCAATCCTCACTAAGCTTAAGCTCTGCAAAGCCCGCCTGTTCCAGTCTTCTCATTGCCTCATCTGCTGCGGTAAACGCACATGTTGAAGCATTAACCGCAGCTATAAGTCTATCTGCCGATCTGTCAAAATCGTATTCCATGTTGTCCTCCTAAATATATGTTCAAACATTATTCTACATTTTAACATATCGGAACCCATCTGTAAATGCGTATTACACTTCCGCCGTTTTGTCATATTCCAATATATCTCCCGGCTGGCAGTCAAGTGCTTCGCATATAGCCTCGAGGGTTGAAAATCTGATGGCACTTACTTTTCCGGTTTTCATTTTAGACAGGTTAACATTTGACACTCCAACTCTCTCCGACAACTCATTGAGACTCATCTTCCTGTCCGCCATGACCCTGTCAAGCCTTAATATTATCTTTCCCATACCGTACCGTCCTTATAATGTCTCGTCAGATTCCTGCTGTAATACTGCTCCATACTTAAATACATAAGAGAGAGCCAGAATAACAAGGATGACAATTACCATTCCTAAATCAATACCAAAGGATACACTTACAGTAGCTGTGAAGAAGCTGCTTAATACTGATTCTGCTCCTGCGGAAATAACAGCCCAAGGTATTAATGAAAATGCAAATTTCTGCATTTTATTTATTACATCTGCGTCAAAAGGTGAACTGCAGTCACGAAATGCCTTGCACAATGAGTCAATAAAGAATACTGTAACAAGTGTCATAACTACCATAATCAGTGCTGCAATAAGGACAACCAGAAAATCCTTTAAATTGTATTCAAATGTTTTGGCAGATGCACTTATACCGATAGTTGAATCTCCCACTTCCACATTGTCAATACCGTAGCTTACTCCCTGAAGATCCAAAGCTGCATTGTTTCCATCACCAATGATATTCTCTGATATTTCACTCTTCTCCTCGTCTGTTAAATCCACATCAAAGGCTTCAAGATTAACTAAAACATCTGCTGTGCCGCTTATACTGAATGTGACAAGTTTTTCAGGAAGAACCGCAACAGCCACGGTTCCGATTAAAATTCCTCCAATGGCTATACAGAGTAATATCTTCACGATAAGTGAAATAATGTGACCAACCTTTCCCATCTTATTGATTTTACTAATTGCATTTTCTTTCATAGTTTTATCATTCCTTTCATATCTGATTTGCGATAATTTTTTATCGTTTATCATTAATTACAATTGAATGATACACCTGGAATATATATTTGTCAACTATTTTTTATCGTTTATCGTTAATTTTTTTATTTTTATTTTGAAAATGCATTTTAAATCCCAAACTTGCCACAATCGCCTGCACCGGAACTGTCAATATAACTCCGATTGTTCCGCATAGTCCGCATACAATCTCTATCACTATAGAGTTATACCCCATAATCTGAAGATACGGCATTTCATAAGAGTATATTGTAAGAATTGTTCCTGTAGCGGAGCCTGCATATGCCAAAATAAGCGTATTTGACATTGTCCCCATCATATCATGCCCCACATTCATTCCTGATAAGAACAATTCCTTCACAGACAGATTTGGAGCCTTCTCGTGAATTTCGTATATTGCAGCCACTATTGAAACGCTGACATCCATAACTGCGCCAAGTGATGATATGAGTATTCCGGCATAAAGTATACCGGCAACATCAAGTTTGGAATAGTTTGCAATGTATACCATTGATTCAACATCCTGCATATTGTATCCGCTTAAGCCTGACCCTTTTCCGACAATCATTGCCATTACACCGGAAATCACAACACCGATAGTCGTTCCTATAATTGCACATTTTGTTTTTAACGACCATCCGTTTAGTATGTAAATTGATGCCACAAGAATAACTATGGCGGTAAAAAGTGCCGATAAAATCCCATTCATTCCCGCATAAAGCAATGGAATATACATACAAACAATACATGCAAATGTAAATAAAAGTGCATACAATGAGGCAGCACCCTTTTTTCCACCGACCAAAATAAGGCTCAGGGCAAATATGCCCAACAAAACATATATCATAAATGTCCTGTCGTAATTGTACACCGAACCTGATAATATGCCGTTATTATCCTTTATCAATGCAATTATTTTTGTTCCGACAGTACAGAATGCTCCTCTCTGGTATGTATTGGAGTTTTCCAACTCGCATATCTTTCCTTTATAATCACCACCGGTGATTGTTGCAAGGACCTTCTGTGCTCCTCCATATGGCTGACCTCCCGAATAATCCTCAAGAATTTCTACAACTTCGGCTTTTGCATATATAACCTCTGCATTTGCTTTGATACCGGTTCTCTTTACCTGACAACTTCCGATGATGATTCCTGCAATAATCACCATCGGAAGTATCATTCGGAGAGTACGTTTAAATAAACATCTCCTATTTTTCATAATTGTCTTTTACCTCTTTTTTTGTAACGAATATAACAGCTCCGCCTGCCGCTAAAGCTATTCCGAGCAGTACATAAATCCATGTCATGCTGCTGTCACCTGTAGCGACATCTGATGAAATTGTTTCACCCAGTCCGCTTCCCTGAGCTTCATTGACATCTTCAACTCCGTTGTTATCTTTTTCCGTTAAATCAGGTGTACCCGGAGCCATTGGAACAGATGAAGAAACAAGTGAATCTTCTGTCTCTTCCTTTGTGTCAGACTCTATCACATCTGATGGATCTGATGGAAAAATAATTGTGCTGTTATCAACTCTGCTTACCGTTGTCTTAAACTCATATATTCCTGTCTTGACATATCCTGTGTTCTCATTTGTCACAGTGGCATACCACGCATACTGTGTTCCTTCTGTCAATCCTGACAACTGAATTGCTGCCCTTCCGGTGCTTTCATCAACAGTTGCCGTACCAAGCTTTTCATCTCTGCACACATATGCTGAGAACTGCTTCTCCAGAATGCTCTGCTCGTCGGCGCTGAACTCAACATCCAATACCATCTGGTCTACACCTATAGCGGCTGCTCCATCAACATTCAGGTTATGTACCTCTGTATCATAGTAATTGAAATCATCCAGGTACGGAGAATAAGAATTCATATAAATCTTATTATTGTCTAAATCAAAGTACAGGAACTTAATATACTCACTGCCTCCCTCAAATCCTGACTGATAATCTGTACAAATCTGATAAACTGTTCTGTCGTTCTGACCATCTCCGTCATCATCAAACATTGCCGTCTCATATGAAGAGCCATGATAGTGTCCGTTCAAAACTGCGAATACATTAGGGTTCTTTGCTACTACATATTTCTGTATAAGCTGTCCGTAATAATCCAGAAGAGTATCAGAACTTGTCTTTACATTTGTGTATGTATGGAAACAGAGAATTGCCTTTCTGTCACTGTATTTCTGTAACACTTCATTCATCCAGTCAATTTCCTCCTGGTAAATGTTCCAGCTCATGTATACAATTATAAAATCCTGTCCGTTCTCACTGATTAAATCATAATGTCCCTTATTATTCTCATATGAACCGCCATATGTCGGCTGTGACTCAAAACGGTCTTCTCCAAAGTATGTATAATAATTCTCATAATCAGCCAAACCTGCTGCAGTATCGTGATTTCCGCCGAGTACACCGTATGCCATTCCTGCCTTATCGAAAATACCCATTGCTTCGTCAGCATTTTCCCACTCATATATCATATCAACATCATCCACGATATCGCCTGTATGAATAACGTATTTGATTTTCAAAGCTTCCGCATTATTTACAATCCAATTATTCATATTGGTAAAATGATACTGCCACTCTTCAGCATAATACTGAGTATCTGTCTCCCACGCAAAGCAGAAATCATAGTCCTCCGGTACATCTGTACCATCCCAGGCTGCATTTGTGTTCATTGCACCGTCTGTTGATGTTTCCAAATCAGGTAATGCTGAATCTGCCGTACACTGTACTATAACTGTTGCCTCACCATCCTTAACATGATTCTCTGCTGTAAACACAGCATCCTTTATTGAGCCGTCTTTGTCTGCTGAGGCTATTTTATCCCAACTTCCTGTTTCTACGTTTAAAACATACATTGTACTTGCATGTGTGTTATCACTGTTTGAAGCTGTACCATCCCAGTTTGCAAGAATTGTATCCTCACTGTTCACATCTCCCACATTAATTGTGTACTGAATATATGGAAGAATGCCACTTGTTGTATTTGTTGTTATATTATTTGTATTAACCTTTTCTGCCTTATAGAAAACAGCCTCTGCTTCAGAACCATCCTTCTGCAGTGTGAGATACAGTTCTGCGCTGTCCTTTGTAACATTTGTTGTTCCTGCCTCAAGCACTACAATTGTGGCATCCTCAACAGTGAAAGTTGCCGACTTGACAGCTTCATTTCCTGCTGCATCCTTTGCAAAAACCATGATTGTATGCTCTCCGTCACCAAGATTATAAGCAGTTGTCTCAAACCCTGCATTAATCTCATTTCCATCAAGCAAGATTGTTACTTCCTCTAATGTATTTGCCTCAAAAATCTGTGGTTCCAGAACAATGTTTCCTGTGAGAACACTTCCGTCCTCCACACCAAGTTCAATTTCCGGTGCAACATTGTCAACAATAAACTTTATTTCCTCTGTGCTTGTACCGTTTGTAACCTTCAATGTATGTTCGCCGTCATCAAGAGTATTTGTATCTATCTCTGTGCCCACTGCCGTCACCTCTGAAGCAGGAATTGAGAAACTTACATCCATATATGGACACATACCTGTTGAATCACCTATGGAATGTACTGCTTTGTAATCTGTGCTCAGATTAGTCTTTGCAGCGGTTTCAGAATTATTCGGGCCAATTGCCATTGGATAGTATACATTGCCGTTAATCAGCTTAAGTGCCAGCTCTGTAACAGTAAAGTCCTCTCTGTTTGCATCAGGAAGCATATATTCATCAACTGTTGCTCCGTATGTTCCTGCCCAGAAACGAAGAGTTATATCGTATGTGTCTGTCTCTGAGTTATATGCAAAATAATTGTTATCAATATTGATTGCCTGTCCATCCAGAATATTGTACTGCCACTTTCCTATTGATGCGATTATCTCATTGTCAGTTGTTGTTATGGCATTTCTGAAATAGCTGTCCCTGCCGCCAGCGTGGAAAGTGAAATATGCGCCATCTTCAAGCATCGGCAACGTCTCACACTCCGTTCCGTCAACATATATTTTTGACAATGAATTATCTGTACCGTCATTTGCCGTAATGGATACGATTCCGTTTACTTCCTCACCTTCACTGATATTTGTACGTATGCCGTCAGTAATATTCAACTTATCAACTCTTACGGTATAAATATCACTCAGTGTGCTGCGGTATCTGTTATCTGCACTTACATAAAATTCAACATAATCATGCGAAAATAATTCATCAGCCGAAATCAATGCCTCATAAAGATTAGGAACTCGTCTGTTTGCCTCTGTAACACTGTACCAGCTACCTTCTCCATCAAATCTGTAATATGTTGTTATTCCCGTACGTGGAAGACTTCCTGTCACATCAAAATAAAATTTTACCCTGATTTCCTCTCCCTGCATAACAGACTCGGGAACCACATCATCAAGCCTTAAAGTCAGAGCTGAACCGTCATCCTGCAAATATGCATACTGTGCCTGATTTACCATTCCCATGGAAGTAGTAACATTTGCTGCATAAAGAAGCATCTCAGGACCTTCCGGATTTACTGCCAATTCAACTGATTTATTATCCTTACAGTCATCATTTCCAACATAACAATAATTTGAAACCAGCTCTCTTGTCCTTACATTTCCCTCATTGTCTCTCTCTATCCGATATATCTCCAATCCGCGGTTTGTATTATTCAGACTGCTCTGGTTGGCGAATATATATACCGGCACATCATCACCTATGTTATATGCCTGACGAAAATCATTTTCTGTAGGAAAACTTGTATAGTCACTCAGTGTTGTTTCTCTGTAACACCACAGTACAGCCGTTCCTCCTGCAGGAACTATGCACTCTTCCGAAGAGCCTTCGTGATTAACAGCAGCATCATCATAATGACAAAGCTGCAGCACTTTTCTTGAGCCTTCCTTTACGAAATATATGACCTGATAGTCATTATTCAAATCAATATCCCTATCTGTTGTATTGATGATTTCCACGCACTCCATCACATCAGACTCAGTACCATAATTTCCACTTCTGTTTGTATCATTAGGCCTTACTTCTGTAACATATACTCCATCTGCTGTTGAAGTATCAGGAACTGTAACATTAGCCAAACCGTTCAGCTGTCCTGAATATACATAGCCTGCAGACGGAGTATTCAATACACGGTAAACCTCCATCTCGCTTCCGATATCAGGAATCTTTAATTCCACTGAAAATCCATCCATTGTATGGATCTTATCTGTTGCAGTAAAATTTGATATTACATTATTGTCTGCCTTTGTCTTTAATGAAAACGTAGCCGAAGTTGCCCAGTTTACACCGCATTTTGCCTTGAGAATAACTGCATCATCAGGAATCCTCATATCCTCTCTGAATTCTTCCTCAGTAGGTATACCCGTTGAAACATCACTTCTGTAATTCCATATTACAATACTTTCTCCGGGCTGAATCGTAATGTCAGAATTACCATCCATGTCTGTAACAGTTAATACTGTCTCACTTTTATCACTTACACCCTTATAGCACAGTTCATACATATCATTAAAATTAATCGGCTCATCATATGTACTTGTGATTTCAACGTACTCCATTAAATCTGTTGTACTCTGATAGAGGTGTACGTTTTCGTATCCGCTTGCCTCTCTTTTATTATTTTTTATACTTCTGTCTACATCATTCTGATAAATCTCAGTAAGCCAAAGTCCTTCCTGATTAAACACTGTACTTATACCCGGTTCGTTTGTCTGATTTGCAGTAACCGGTATCACATTGCCTAACACGTTTCCCAATACATTACCTGTCATCATAACAGCTAACATACTGCCAGAAATAAATCTCTTTTTTCTCATCACTATTAGTCCTTTCTTCTTCCCTATACATTACAGAAGTAAGGTACTACATAATCATCAAATCAAAATCTGTTGTATGTTAATCTTATGTGAAACTTTTCAATATAAATTAAGCTATCAAAGTGGTACCTTAATCTATATACAAAAAAGGAGCACCGCTCCGGGATAATTAATACAATCATCCGTAATCGGTACTCCTTAATACTTATTTATTATTTAGTTTTCTTCCTTCTTCTTTCTTGTAGCTGCTGCTGTTCCTCCAACTGCTGCTCCAACTAAGAGTGCTAAATAGAATACATACTTTGTAGAATCACCTGTCTCTGCTGCTGCAAAAGGAACTTCTAAATTAACGTCCTCCTCTCCAAGTGTTTCAGACTCAGGCTCTGTTGTTGTCTCAGGCTCAGCAGTTGTTTCAGCCTGACCAGGTGCAAACGGAACATCTATCTCTACATCTTCCTCAGCAGGAGCTGTTGTTGGCTCCTCTGTTGCCGGCTCTTCTGTTGTTAGCTCTTCTGTTGTTGGCTCTTCTGTTGTTGGCTCCTCTATTGCCGGCTCTTCTGTTGCCGGCTCTTCTGTTGTTGACTTATTAACAATGACACCATCTACATGATATCCATCTTTTTCTTTTTTTACCACGTACCACTTTATATATTCATCATCGGTAAGACCAAGCATTTGTCTGAACTCTTCTTCAGGTGCTGATACTATGATATCTTTAATTGCCTTTTCATCATTATATATACTCTTAAATTCACTTATTGCACCTTCTAAGCCCTTTGAATAATTTTCAGAAGGCTGTGAAATGTTTATTCCTTCACTCGGAATCTCTAATTTTCTGTTAAGAACAAAAAATTTTGTCTTAAGCTCTTTTTCTTCCAATGTAAATACAAATGTCATATCCTGTTTAACAAAATCTAAATCCTCAAATGTATAATTGCCTTCAGGTGTAATCTTTGCATATTGCTTATACCATCTGGCAACTCCATCTACAATTTCTGTTTTATCTATTACTGTTTCTGTAACTGCATCTTTATTTCTTGCATTTTCACCATAACTATATTGAAGTTCATGCATTACTTTTCCATCTTTATCTTTGATAGTAACAGTATACTTCTCAGCCTCATCCTCAGCCAAAACACTTGTCATATTTGCAACAAGCATAACCAATGATAACATTATTACAAAAAATGTCTTAACACGTTTCATAGTTTCCCTCCTATTATATCTCTTTAGCATTATTAGTTTTGAATAATAATATTATTTTTTTTATTTTTTTTATACCCCCAAATAGGGGGTATTTTTATTCCCAGAGTATTTTCATACTGATTCTCATTCAATCATTATATCTTTTGCGGGCATGCACAATTTCTGCATGACAGCTTATTATACAAAAAGATGCCCGGAACTACTTCCGGGACACCCTTTACTATCACACAAACTATATGTACTTTTTTACTTTATAACACGAACCTTAATGATTCCTTCTATACCCTCAAGCTTCTTTACAACTGCGTCTGTAACCTTTGAATCAAGGTCAAGCATTGTATATGAATAGTCACCCTTTGACTTATTTAACATCTCATGGATATTGATATTCTCTGCAGAGCATGCACCTGTAATCTGGCTTATCATATTTGGTATATTCTTATGATTGATACAGATACGTCCCTCCTGTGTACATACACCCATGTCACATGCAGGATAATTTACGGAATTTACAATATTACCGTTCTCTATAAAGTCAACAAGCTGCTTAACTGCCATTACCGCACAATTGTCTTCCGATTCCTCTGTGGAAGCTCCCAGATGAGGGAATGCTATAACTCCATCCATATTTGCTGACTTTGCATTAGGGAAGTCTGTCACATACTTTGCAACCTTTCCTGACTCTAATGCTTCTTTCATATCATCATCATTTACAAGAAGGTCTCTTGCAAAGTTAAGAACAATAACTCCATCCTTCATCATTGAGATAGAAGCTTTGTTTATCATTCCCTTTGTATCATTAAGCAGAGGTACGTGAACTGTGATATAGTCGCACTCTGCATATATTTCAGAATTAGACTTAACTATCTTTACATTTCTTGAAAGGTTAAGAGCATTCTTAACTGAAAGGTATGGGTCACATCCATATACTTCCATTCCAAGAGCATCTGCTGCATTGGCAACTAATACGCCGATTGCGCCAAGTCCGATAACACCAAGTTTCTTTCCCTTTATCTCAGTACCGGCAAATGCTTTCTTAGCCTTCTCCATTGTCTTTCCGATATTCTCGTCTGACTTATTATCAGCTACCCACTGCATACCGCCTCTGATATCACGGGCTGCAAGAAGCATACCTGCAACAACCATCTCCTTAACACCATTGGCATTTGCGCCCGGAGTATTAAACACTACAATACCCTTCTCGGCACACTTATCAAGCGGAATATTATTTACGCCTGCACCGGCTCTTGCAACAGCCAAAAGCTCGTCAGAAAGCTCCAATTCATGCATGGATGCACTTCTTACCAGTACGGCCTCGGCCTCAGCAAAATTATCAGTAGTTCCGAATGAAGCAGGTAAAAGCTTCATACCTACCTTTGCAATAGGGTTTAAACAATTAACTTTAACCATTTTAATGGTCCTCCTTTAAATAGATATTATCATATATGAAGCCACAGACGAGAAACTATCAATTGTCTGTGGCAACTATAACTTAATTATTATGCGTTCTCTTCCTCGAATTTTCTCATAAAGTCTACGAGTGCCTGAACACCTTCGATTGGCATTGCATTATATATGCTTGCTCTCATACCGCCGACTGTTCTGTGTCCCTTAAGGTTTTCGAATCCTGCTGCCTTTGCCTCTTTGACAAACTTGGCATCAAGGTCAGCATCACCTGTTACAAACGGTACGTTCATAAGAGAACGGTCCTTCTTCTCAACAGTTCCCTTAAATAACTTGCTCTCATCAAGGAAATCGTAAAGAATCTTTGCTTTCTTCTCGTTACACTCTTTCATTACTGAAAGTCCGCCCATCTTCTTTAACCACTTAAATACCTTACCGCAGATATAAATATTGTATGCAGGTGGTGTATTATAGAGTGATTCAGCATCTGCATGTATCTTGTATCTGAGCATTGTCGGTGTACCCGGAAGTACATCCTCTGTGATAAGGTCTTCTCTTATTATTACAATAACCATACCTGCAGGTCCGATATTTTTCTGAACACCGCCGTAGATTACGCCGTACTTTGTCACATCAACAGGCTCTGATAAGAAGCATGATGACACGTCTGAAACAAGAACCTTTCCCTTTGTGTTTGGCAGTTCCTTAAACTTTGTTCCGTAAATCGTGTTATTCTCGCAGATATATACATAATCTGCATCCTCAGGGATATCGAGGTCTGAACAATCAGGAATATATGAGAATGTCTTATCTGCTGATGAAGCTACCTCTACGGCATCTCCATAAATTTTTGCCTCCTGGTAAGCTTTCTTTGCCCACTGGCCTGTAACTATGTAAGCAGCCTTTTTATTCTTCATAAGATTCATAGGAATCATGGCAAACTGCTGTGAAGCACCACCCTGTAAAAATAATACCTTATAATTGTCAGGAATATTCATAAGATCTCTTAAATCCTGCTCTGCAGTCTTAATAATCTCCTCAAATGCCTTTGAACGATGGCTCATCTCCATAACGGACATACCTGTACCGTTATAATCAAGCATCTCTGCTGCTGCCTCTTTTAATACTTCTTCCGGTAAAACAGCCGGTCCTGCTGAGAAATTATATACTCTTCCCATTTTGTTGTCCTCCATTATATTTATTTATTACTACTTCGTAGTCTCGGCCAGTGGCACTCTTACACTTTCTTTATATTTACTTATTTCAGCGAAACTACTTCGTAGTTTCGGCCAAATCCTCAGCGCTGAATGCCTCTGAAATCGGAGCACCAGGTGCAACCATAGGGAATACCTTATCATCCTGGTCTATCTGACAATCAATAACCACAGGGCCGCCACAAGCTATCGCTTCCTTAAGTACTGTCTCAAAATCTTCCTTCTTTGTAACAGTATATCCCTTAGCACCCATTGCCTCTGCAAGTTTTGCAAAATCAACGCTGTCATTTAATATTGTATTTGAATATCTCTGTCCATAGAAGAGTGTCTGCCACTGTCTAACCATACCAAGTACGTGATTGTTGATAACAACCTCAATAACAGGAATATTGTATCTTGCTGCTGTGGCAATCTCATTCATGTTCATTCTGAAGCAACCGTCACCTGCAATATTGATTACAGTCTTCTCAGGTCTTGCCATCTTCGCACCGAGTGAAGCACCGAGACCGTAACCCATTGTGCCAAGACCGCCTGATGTAATAAGTGTTCTAGGCTCCTTGTACTTATAGAACTGGGCAGCCCACATCTGATGCTGTCCAACTTCGGTTGTGATTATTGCGTCACCGCCTGTAACCTCATAAATCTTCTCAATAACATAC
>JBGVOL010000033.1:0-4018 GCA_045126475.1 Lachnospiraceae bacterium
TTTCGATCTCGATTTTACCACCTTCCGGTGTATGCTCCATACAGTTCTTCACAATATTGCCAATAGCCTCACAAGTCCAGGATACGTCGCCAATAAAATCGCCACCGGCTTTGATGGCAAGTTCCTGACCTCGCAGTTCAATGGGAACAAGCAAAGGAGCGCATGACTTATTGATAAGTGTTGCCATGCTGACCTGTTCCTCTTTGAATTGTACCGTACCGGCATCAAGCTTAGATATCTTCAGCAGTGTGGTAATCAGCCATTCAATACGTGACAGCAATCCATATAGCTCGTGAGTGAGTTCCTGTCTGCGTTCATCGGTAAGATTCGGTTCTGAAAGAAACTGTATCAACAAATTAATGGATGTCAGCGGTGTACGGATCTGATGGGAGATATCTGCAATCGAGTCGGCAAGATACACCTTATCATTCAACAGTTTCTGCTGTTGCTCTCGTAGGCGGATGGTCATTTTATATATTTCACTGTGGAGGATACCAAGTTCACCTTCTGTGTAATCTCCCATGGTGATAGCACTATCACCATGTAAAATCAAATTGATATCCGATGCCAGCTCAGCAATTTTACGGTATCTTTCATATGTGCTGATATAGTGAATCAAAATGAGGAAGGATGAAAGAATTATCGCAATAATACCTGCGCGGTTGCTCACAGTAAAACTCGCAATGCATCCGGCGGTTGCGATAATTATTTGAAGGATCAGAGTCTTTCTTACCTCTTTGTTCTTTAGTAATTTTATCATACTTCCACCTTGTATCCCAATCCACGTACCGTCATAATAATTTTTGGATTGGTGGGATCATCCTCGATTTTTTCACGTAGGCGTTTGATATATACTGTCAACGTGTTGTCGTTTACAAACTCACCTGCAACATCCCAAATCGCATCCAGGAGCTGTGTACGGGTAAGTACAATGCCACGGTTGTTGATAAATACCAAAAGCAGACGGTATTCCAAGGCAGAGAGGAACAAGTCTTTATTGTTCTTCATTGCCGTGCCTTTTTCCGTATCGACAACTACATCGCCAAGTTTTACCGTCTTACCGGTATTGCCAGTCAGTCTGAGGACATTCTTAATTCGAGACGCCAATTCTCTTGGACGGAAAGGCTTCGGAATATAGTCATCAGCTCCGAGATCAAATCCTGTAACGGTACTGTATTCGTCACCGGATGCTGTTAGGAAAATGACAGGAATATCATACTCTGCTTTAATTGCCTTACAAGCTGCAAAACCATTACCTTCAGCCAAGGATACATCCAACAAAACAAGATCAACCTTTTCTTCTGCGAGCAACTTCATGGCAGCCGTCTGACCGGATACGCTCTTCACGATATATCCTTCGTTATTCAAGAATTCAGTTAAATTGGCAACGATAGCTTTATCGTCCTCAACCAAGAGTATCTTTGTCATATTATCATTCCTCCACACCAAGCGAATAAAACAACTCACTTTGTAGGTTATAAATATCGTCGATATTGATCTTCTTGCCGTCGGTCATAATGACCAGATGCTCATATTCGTCAATGCGTTTCACCGTTCCTGTAACGGTGACATAGGCACCTCCGGCTTTTCGCTTGTCCGGCTCAAAATAGGTTATACTGACTTCCGGCTGCTCATCAATGAATTCGAGGATCATGTTCAGCTTCTCGTTGAGAGCTGCTTTGGAGCTTTCATCCATCTCTATGCGTTCATCGGTAACACGGGCTTCTTCCAGCACCATTTCCTCGTATCCTGTGATGGCTGCAAAGGGAGCAAACCGTGCAGCACGGTCTGCCACTGTAGGCTGTGGATGTTTCCTTGATACGTGATGAGGCAGATCCACGATGTCCTCATACGGAAATCTTTCGGCCATACTGCACCTCCTTCTGTTCGACTTATTGGAATTTGCCTCTCCGTCAAACTGAAAACTGATGAACAATCACTCTATCTTTTATACGATGCAATAAGTTCTTTGCTATCTGCAATTTTATAATCAAGTATTCCTAAGTTACTAATCAAATCAAATGTCATATCTGCATTAACCTGTAATTCATCTTTAAGCTTAGTTGCAGACGGCTCAACTTTAAGAAAAACCGTTAATCCATAAGGCACTGTTTCAGACTGTATTTCTATGCTGTCATATGAATATCCATCTGGATAACATTGTCCGCTTACAATGTTTATAACATTAGGAGCAAACGACACAACCAATTTAATTCGTCAAATTGGAATTTGTCTACCCAATTAAAAAATCATATACATATTGATTAAAGTCCTTCGCCTCTTCATACGCAGCATGACCTAACCTATCATACATATGTATTTTGCATCCGAGTTTCTCTGCAATTTCCTCGGAAGCGCTACCTGTAACGACTTTATCCTGTCTGCCACCCAGAACAAGCACAGGGCATTTGATTTTGTCCAGGGCCTCATAAGTGTTGCAAGTAAGGCAGGCTTTGGCCAAAGCAACAAATCGACCTACATCCTTCGGCTTTTGCAGAAATGTCAGCAGCGGCATAAACGGACGATACCTTTTTACATAGGCATCAGAATACATTTTTTCAGCCATGTCTGCAACAAGTTCCTTCATGGCTCCCCGTTCTGCCATTTCAATCCAGTTGCTGACAACTTGCTTTACCGTATCATTATTCTGAGAAAGCGTTACAGCAAGAACCAGTTTCTTTACCAAATCAGGTCTGTCGATTGCAAGGTATTGTGCAATCATTCCTCCTTGCGATACACCAAATACATCAGCATTTTTGATGCCTAATGTATCCATGGCTATAGCAATATCCAAAGCCATATCTCTTACTGTAATACCGTCTTGAACGACTGACCTTCTGTCAAACAGATAAACTTTGTAATCCTTTGCAAATATGCGGTACATATAGGAAAGAGACAGCGCAGCGCCTTTTATTCCACGTGTATTAAGACCCTGTATCATAACCAACGGTTTCGTTCCGTTGCCGAATGTAATATAATCAAACTGCATATTCTGAATATTCAGTTTTAATTCTTTGGCATTGTATATCATAAACACTGCATCTCCAAATTGGAATTTGTTGATTATATGCGCGCTTTCAATCTCACCGCAAGACTGAAAGTTTATTGGTTACTGCCAATCAAAATTTTCTTTTCCGGCACCGACTTCAAAATGGTATTTACCGATACCGAGGTCAATACCCGAGAAGTGGCCTTCACCTGCGGTGATGGTTACTTTGCTACCGTCACCCTTGACCATGTAAGGCTGCTTATTAAGTGCCGTAGGAGCATATAGAAGCGCATCCACGCCATCAACAAACCATTGAGGTGATGTTCCGTTGTACTGGCTGATTTCCGCTGCGGTTTTGGATTTATGCTGTACACCCTGGGTCTGACCATAACCGATAGCAATAACACCGTTGATTCGGACGTCTTTGCATTCAAGATGTTTCAAGGCACCTTTTCCGTTGAACATACCTCCGCACCACCATGTATTCAAACCGAGAGTCTGAGCATACAGGCAAAGGTCCGCGCCACAATAGCCCAATTTCTCATCCAAGTCAGAGTTTTCCTTTCCCGCAAGAACGATATAGCTGTGGACGGTCTTAGTCAGTAGCATCTTTGCCATGCCACCGATACCATCAGAGTTGCCTATAACCAGTTTCATGTTCAGTCCGTGAGTGGTGTTGTTTTCTGCGATTCTGGCATTCAGCAGTTCCACCAGATTGGAAGGAATGGGTTTATCAGTATATTTACGAACCATGTGCCTTTGTTTGATTGCTTCTTTTATTGTCATAGTGACCTCCTAATCTTCGTATGATACTTCAATGGCATCATTTATTTCACTAATAAGTTGAACAGCAACTTCAATTATCTAAAAACTTTTTGATACATACATTTACAAACTCTGGATTATCCACATTAGAAGCTTAAGCATATTCATAATCCTCCACAAATTCAAGTTTGTTTAACTGTTCGAAAAATTCTTATTGTTCCGTCCCCAACACACTACCACAGGAACCCCAAAAGAACTAATAAG
>JBGVOL010000034.1:0-9768 GCA_045126475.1 Lachnospiraceae bacterium
GGCAAATACTCTCGTACATGAGGCTAAGTCAGGAGCTGTCAGGGGAAATGCCCAGATGGATGAAATGATAGGCGCAATGCATGAAATTAACAGTGCTTCTGAAAATATTTCAAAAATTATTAAGGTTATTGATGATATTGCGTTCCAGACAAATATTCTTGCACTTAATGCGGCTGTTGAGGCAGCAAGAGCAGGTTCACACGGTAAGGGATTTGCAGTAGTTGCCGAGGAGGTAAGGAATCTTGCCGGAAAGAGTGCACAGGCAGCAAGCGAGACAGCAGAGTTAATAGAGGATTCAATTTCAAAGGTTGCCAGAGGTTCAAAACTTGCAGAGGATACGGCTAAGGCTCTTGAAGTTATTGTAGGTAATGTTGATAAAATTGTTGAAATCATCAGCAGCATTGCAACTGCATCAAACGAGCAGGCTACAGCAATCACACAGATAGATCAGGCAATCGGACAGGTTTCACAGGTTGTACAGAGTAATTCTGCTACAAGTGAACAATGTGCAGCAGCAAGTGAAGAGCTTTCAAATCAGGCACACAGACTTCGTGAACTTATTGCAAGATTTAAGCTCCAGTCATATGATCAGCCATATTATCAGAATACAGGTATGAAGGCCGAAATTGCAAATGACAATGAACATATCATTTCTTTAGGAAGTGGTTTTGGAAAATACTAATATTTCCGTGGGATGTGAGGCACAGTAAAGCATGAAAATGTATGAGGGTTTAAAAGGCTGCAGCAAACGCTTCTGTAAGCTTATGTTGGAAGTGACGGATGAGATAATTATATTTTTTGATGTCAAAGGTATCATAATCGGAAGTAATAATGCAGCTAACACAAAGCTTGGATATACATCGGAAGATATCGTCGGTTTATATATCGGCGATATCTTTAGTGATGCGTTTTATATCAATGATTTTGGAAATGTCATTCTCCCGAAAACCAATGGTGAGGAGAAAATAACAGGAGTCCTGTACAGAAAAAACAGAACATGTTTTGATGTACAGGCAAATGTAAAATCCTGGACGGATGAAATGGGGGACTTTGTCGGCGCAATCTGTGCAACAGAGACGGTAATGATTAAAAGCGCTGAGAAACAGTTAAACATAGCAAAAGAGGAACAGAAAAAAACAGAGCAGATAAGAACAGAGTTTGTGGCCAATGTCACTCATGAACTCAGAACACCTTTAAACGGAATAATCGGTCATGTTAAGGATTTGAGAAATTCAGGACTTGACGGTAATCAGATAAAGTCAATTGAGATTATTGAGCATTGTGCTGATAACATGATGAAACTTATTAATAATATTCTTGATTTTTCAAAGCTTGAGGCAGGAAAGTATCTGCTTGATGAGCAGGAGTGTCAGTTCAGCAAGTTTATTGATCATATAGTTGCAACACATATAAAAACAATAGATGAAAAAGGGTTGAAACTTGTTCTTAATGTTGATGAAACTATTCCTGAATATGTAATGTGTGATGAGCTGGCTCTGGGAAGAATCGTGAATAATCTTATGTCAAATGCCGTGAAGTTTACTTCGGTTGGAAACATTATGCTTCAGATAACGAAAGCAGGCGAAACAGAGGATTATATTGAATTGTTCTTTATGGTTATTGATTCGGGAATAGGTATTTCTGATGAAGAAAAAACCAAATTATTTAAGGAGTTTTCACAGGTTGATGCATCTGTAACCAGAAAATTCGGAGGTACAGGTTTAGGACTTGCCATTACAAAGCAGCTTGTTGAGATGATGAACGGAAAGATTTATGTCGAGAGTACCAAAGGTGAAGGAAGCACATTCTCGTTTAACGTTATTCTGAAAAAGTCAGATAAGACGGGAAATATTGATGAAAACAACTTTACTTTTGATAATTCGGTATCGCGTATACAGGGAGATGTGGATTGTCAGGAGGAGTTCTCAAAGGTAAATAAGTTCGGAACAAAGGAAAACTTTGAAGAAATACGTAAAAATATGGATAAACTTGCCATTACCATTGAACTTAACAATTTTGAGAAAGCCGAGATGTTTGCGTCTAATGTAAAAGAACTTGTTGCAGGTCAGAATGAGGAACTTGATAAGAGTCTCTTTAGAATAATCCTCGCAGTCAGAAAAGAAAATTATGAGAAATCAGCAGAACTTTACGATAAAATAAAAAGTCTTTTTACGGAAATAACCGGAGAGGTTTTTTAACTTGTTCGAAAAAGATATATGTGCAGGAGAAGGATATGGATAGTAGTTTGAGTAATGAAAAAGTTGTTCTTGTAGTAGACGATTTGTTTGAGAATCTTTTAATATTAAAAAAAATGCTTGAAAAGTGCGGTTATTCACCGATGACTGCATCATCGGCAAAAGATGCTCTTAATATGATAAAGATAAAAACGCCGGAGCTTATTCTTCTTGATGTTTATATGCCTGAGATGGATGGGTTTGAGTTGTGCGGAATACTGAAGGATGATGTAAAAACAAAGGATATCCCAATTATATTTATTTCTGCGGGAATGTCAAAAGAGGATAAGGTCAGAGGTTTTTCAATGGGTGCCGTAGACTTTATTAATAAACCGTTTGAACTTGAAGAAGTGTCTTTAAGGGTTAATAATCATGTTCAGTTATATGAGATGCGCAAAAATATGACAGCATATAACAAACGTCTGAATAAGATGGTACAGGATCATGTAATGAAGATAAAGGAGGAACAGAAAAACACAATTATTTCACTTGAAAAGCTGTTTTTCCTTCATTTTCCGGAGGAGGAAGCAAAATTCAGAAATGTTGCACATAATTGCAGGTTTCTTGCCCAGGCGCTGGAGTTTTCGGAAAAATATGAAAAAAAGATTAACCAGACATTCATTGATTATATTGAAGAAGCAGTATTGCTTCATGATATCGGAAAAATAGCCCACAGTACCTCTGAATGTGGTGAGATGAAAGGTCACGAGGAGAATGGAGCAAGATTTTTAAAAGAGCTTACATTTCTTTCGGAGCACAATGAACTTCTTGAGATGGCTGTGGATGCCGCAAGATGCCATAATGAAAAGTGGGATGGAACAGGTTTTCCTTCAGGAAAGAAAGGGGAAGATATACCGATAATTGCAAGAATTCTTTCTGTCTGTAATGAATTTGAGAACGCCTGTGAAGAGTGCAGAAAGACACTGCCTGCATCGTCAGCTGAGGAGATGAGGGCATGGGCTGTACAGGATATTATCAGCAAATCAGGCACTAATTATGACCCTGAAGTTGTGAATATTTTCAGTCAGGTATCAAGACAGTTTTCAATTGTATAAAAATAAAAAGAATAAGACATTTTATAAAGCTTCTTTGCATATATTTTGTAATAAAGTATGTAAAGGAGCTTTTTTATGGACTTATATAAGGATATCGAAGGCAGAACAAACGGAGAGATATACATAGGTGTCGTTGGACCCGTAAGAACAGGTAAATCAACCTTTATAAAGAGATTTATGGATTTGCTTGTTATTCCAAATATGGAAGATGTACATAACCGTGAGAGAACAAGGGATGAACTGCCTCAATCTGCAGCAGGAAAAACGATTATGACCACAGAGCCTAAATTTATTCCAAAGGAGGCAGCAAATGTTATTCTTTCGGGAAACACATCTGTTAGAATAAGGTTAATTGATTGTGTTGGATATATGGTAGAGGGTGCAACGGGACATATCGAAAACGGAGAGGAGAGAATGGTTAAGACACCATGGTTTGATTATGAGATACCGTTCTCCAAGGCTGCAGAAATAGGTACAAAAAAGGTAATTAATGATCATTCGACAATAGGCGTTGTAGTGACAACTGATGGAAGTTTTGGCGAGCTTCCGAGAGAACAGTATGAACCTGCTGAGGAACGCACAGTTAATGAATTAAAAGGCCTTAAGAAACCTTTTGTTGTACTTGTCAATTCATCACGGCCTGATAATCCTGAAACTGTAAGCCTTGCAGAAAGGCTTCAGGAAAAATATGGTGTCACGGTTATGCCTGTCAATTGTAATCAGCTTAAAAAGGAGGATATTGGAAGAATAATGTCCGCCGTATTAAGCGAATTTCCTGTAAGCGAGATAATGTTTATGATGCCGGGATGGGTTGAAATGCTGGGAATTGACCACTATCTTAAGTCGTCCCTGCTGACATTGGCAAAATCCATACTGGGACAGGGAAGATATATGAAGGACATGGATGAACAGCGTCTGGGAAGTATGGCAGACGATAATGAGTATGTAAATTCCGTAACTGTTACGGAGAAGGATTTATCTGCCGGTATTATTAAAATACAGTTTGGTATAGCAGATAAATTTTACTATAGAATACTTAGTGAGTTTACGGGGCAGGATATTTCCAGTGAGTATGAACTCATAAGAACTATAAAAGAGCTGTCATCAAAGAAAGAAGATTTTGATAAGATAAGCAGTGCTTTGGAACAGGTTCAGGCAAAAGGGTATGCAGTTGTTATGCCATCAAGGGATGAAATTACCATTGAAGAGCCTGAAGTGATTAAGAATGGAGCAAAATATGGTGTTAAGATTAAGGCGGAAGCGCCATCAATTCATCTTATCAGAGCAAATGTGCATACTGAACTGGCACCTATTGTAGGTGACGAAACACAGGCTAAAGATTTAATGGGATTCATAAAAGAAAACGGAAAGGACGGTATGGATGGAATATTTGCCACAAATATTTTCGGTAAGACAATTGAGCAGATTGTAACTGACGGTATAAGAACGAAAATTGACAAATTGTCTGACGAAACTCAGACAAAGATGCAGGAAACCCTGCAAAAAATCACAAATGACAGTAAAGGCGGTGTGATTTGTATTATTTTATGATGTTAGAAATGCATTTTTTGGGAATGTTTGTAGCAAATTGTTAGAAAAACTAAAAAAATTTGGCTGCCGGAAAAACATATGTGGAAGTTATTATTAAAATGTGGTACATTATATATTGATATTGTCTGCGTTTGCAACGTTTGAGAAAGGAAAGATATTTAATGGAAGCATATGTATATCTGGCAGTCTTTGTTTTGATTATACTGTTTTTTGCGTACCAGTCCGCAATAAGCAGTAAGAGAAACAGAGAACAGCTTCAGAAGAAAATAAAAAAGAATTGGGGAAATCTACCCGACAGGGAGTATACCTCCATGGAGTACGGACGAATCAGACATTATTTTGACGCAATTGATATTGAAAAATATGTGGATGACATTACATGGAATGACATGGGGATGGATAATGTTTTTATGTCAATAAACAACACACTCTCGTCAATTGGTGAGGAGTGTCTGTATTGCAGACTCCGCCGTACGGACTATTCAGATGATGAGTTAAAAGAGTTTGACAGGGTGGTGAGTTTTTTTGAGGATAACCCTGATAAGGCAATGGAACTTCAAAAACATTTTGCGGGAATAGGTCGAACAAAATCAATTTCAGTATATGATTTTATCCATCATCTCACAGATTTGGGCGAACGGAAAAATACAAGACACTATATTATGGTAGCAGGTCTTCTTGCAGCCATGGCTTCAATCTTTGTTGCACCACCATTTGGAATAGCAGCCACTATTGCAATGGTTACTGTCAATGTGGTGAAATATTACAGGATAAAGGCAGAGGTTGAAAATTATTTTATATGCTGTAGCTATCTCGTGGGAGTTCTGACACACGGCAAAGATATCGGGAAAGTAAATAATGATGAGCTTGAAGGCTATAATGCGGAGATTCTTTCTATCTGCGAAAAGCTTTCATCCATAACAAAGAGAACATACCTTATGTCAGGCGACAATATGAGCGGCTCACTTTCAGAGGTGCTTTTGGAATATGTTAGGATGCTTTTTCATGTTGACCTGATAAAATTCAATGATATACAGAAAAAAACAATAAAACATCTTGATGAAATAGACAGACTTTACGAGATTATCGGATTTCTTGAATCCGCATGTGCGGTGGCATCCTACAGAGTATATTTAAAGAAGGAGTACGGATACTGCTGTAAACCGGATTTTGTTAAGAAGGATAAACATATATCCGCAGTGGACATTTACCATCCGTCAATAAAAGACCCTGTGACAAACACCATATCGGAGAACAAGGGAGTTCTTCTTACGGGAAGCAATGCATCGGGTAAGTCTACATTCTTAAAAACGATAGGCATAAATGCAATTCTTGCGCAGACTGTTTACACTTGTACGGGACGGGCGTTTTCCATTAAACGTGCTATGGTTTATTCGTCAATGAGCCTTAAGGATGACCTTGAGAACAATGAGAGTTATTATATAGTTGAAATAAAGGCATTAAAGAGAATTATCGATGCTGCAAAGGACGGTCAGCAGATAATATGTTTTGTTGATGAGGTTTTGAGAGGAACAAATACTGTCGAGCGAGTGTCTGCTTCAACGGAGATACTAAAAAGCTTTGCAGACGGAAAAATTAATAATGTCCTTTGTTTTGCGGCAACTCATGATATTGAACTTACCCATCTTTTGGAGGAATGGTATTCTAATTATCATTTTGAGGAAAAAATTGAGAATGATGATGTGATTTTCAACTATAAGCTTAATCCGGGGCGTGCCACAAGCAGAAATGCCATACAGCTTCTGAAAGTGATTGGTTACGATGAGGAAATAATTAAGGCAGCCAGATTAAGAGCAGATAACTTCACAAAGACAGGTAAGTATTGAAAAAATGGCACAATTGTGCTATGCTAAAAAATAATGTTCATACAGAAGAGTATGATAATCAAAGGAGAGATGATTATGGGTTTTATAAGCGGATTTCTTTTTTATGCCTGCGAATTCATTGCGCTTGTTTTAGTTGCAACAGCCGGTATATTTGTTGGGAAAAAACTGCGTGACAGAAAAGACGCAAAAAAATTAAATGAGACAGAAAGAGAGACAACTCTGCAGTAAGCAGGTTGCGTTCTATGGAGGAAGAAATGAAAAAATACGGTGTAAATGAACTTAGAAGAATGTACCTTGAGTTTTTTGAGAGCAAGGATCATTTGAAAATGAAAAGCTTTTCTCTTGTACCGCACGGTGATAAGAGTTTGCTGCTTATAAATGCCGGTATGGCACCACTTAAGCCATATTTTACAGGTCAGGAGATTCCACCGAGACGAAGAGTTACAACCTGCC
This sequence comes from Lachnospiraceae bacterium, assembly GCA_045126475.1. Taxonomy (GTDB): domain Bacteria; phylum Bacillota; class Clostridia; order Lachnospirales; family Lachnospiraceae; genus SVEL01. The sequence continues at coordinate 7,141 of JBGVOL010000034.1, forward strand.
AGAAATGTGTAAGAACAGGTGATATTGAAAACGTGGGAAAGACTGCACGTCATCTTACTTTTTTTGAGATGCTCGGAAATTTCTCTTTTGGTGATTATTTCAAACATGAGGCTATTGCATGGTCATGGGAGTTCCTTACAAAGACCATAGGTCTTGAGGAGGACAGATTATATCCTTCAATCTACTATGATGATGAGGAAGCATTTGATATCTGGACAAAGGAAGTTGGTGTTCCTGCTGAAAAGATTACAAGATTTTACCGTGATGAGAACGGTAAGTGTGATAATTTCTGGGAGCATGGCGCAGGTCCGTGTGGCCCTTGTACGGAGATTTATTATGACAGAGGCATCAAGTACGGATGCGGAAAGCCTGATTGTAAGGTGGGTTGTGACTGTGACCGTTTCATGGAGGTATGGAACAACGTATTCACACAGTTTGAGGGTGACGGAAACGGAAATTATACAGAACTTGCACAGAAGAATATTGATACTGGAATGGGGCTTGAGAGACTTGCCGTTGTAGTTCAGGATGTTGATTCTGTATTTGACATTGATACAATGAAAGCAATAAGAGACAGGATTTGCAACCTTGCAAATGTAACATATGAGACAGATGCAGCAAAGGATGTATCCATAAGACTTATAACAGACCATATCCGTTCATCTACATTTATGATTTCAGACGGTATCATGCCATCAAACGAAGGCAGAGGATATGTATTAAGAAGAATTATCAGAAGAGCGGCAAGACACGGACGTCTTTTGGGAATAGACGGCAAATTCCTTGCAAAGCTTTCTGAGACGGTAATTAATGAGAGCAAGGACGGATATCCTGAGCTTGATGAGAAAAAAGAATTTATATTTAAAGTTCTCACTGAAGAGGAGAATAAATTTAATAAGACTATCGATCAGGGACTTAGCATTTTAAGTGAAATGATGGACAAGATGAAGGCTGAGGGCAAAACTGTTCTCTCAGGAGAGGATTCATTTAAGCTGTATGACACATACGGATTCCCACTTGACCTTACTGCAGAAATCCTTGAAGAGAAGGGTATGACCCTTGATGAAGAAGGCTTTAACGCATGCATGACAGAGCAGAGAGAAAATGCCCGCAGCAGACGTAAGGCTACAAATTATATGGGAGCAGATGCTACCGTATATGAGGAACTTGACACATCACTCACAACGAAATTTGTGGGATATGATTCTCTTGAAACTACATCAAAGGTAACAGCACTTACAACTGAGACAGAGGTTGTAGAGGCTCTTGCTGACGGTGATGTGGGAACAATTATCGTTGAGGAGACACCATTCTATGCTACAATGGGCGGTCAGGAAGGCGATAAGGGAATAATCTCTGTGGGAGACAGTGTATTTGAGGTTGCCGATACAATTAAGCTTCTTGGCGGCAAAGTTGGACATGTGGGCAAAGTTGTTCAGGGAATGATTAAGACAGGTGATGTTGTCACATTGAAGGTAGACGGTGCAAACAGGTCGGATACATGTAAGAACCACAGTGCAACTCACCTTTTACAGAAGGCATTGAGAACAGTCCTCGGTTCACATGTTGAGCAGGCAGGTTCCCTTGTGAATAAAGACAGACTTCGTTTTGATTTTTCTCATTTCGCAGCCCTTACAGCAGAAGAAATCGAGAAAGTGGAGACTATCGTAAATGAGCAGATAGCTGCAGGAATGGAAGTTGTCACAAAGGAAATGACTCTTGAGGAAGCTAAAAAGACAGGTGCAATGGCTCTCTTCGGCGAGAAATACGGCGAGAAAGTAAGAGTTGTATCTATGGGCGATTTCTCAGTAGAACTCTGTGGCGGTACTCATGTAAAGAATACAGGAAACATTGCAAACTTTAAGATTGTGTCAGAGTCAGGAATTGCAGCAGGTGTAAGAAGAATTGAGGCTCTTACGGGAGCAGGTGTTGTTAAGTATTATGCCGATATGGAGGCAGAGCTTGTGGCAGCCGCAAAGGCAGCTAAGTCTGACGTGGCAGGTCTTGTAAAGAAAATTGAGGCTATGCAGGAGGAAATCAAAGCACTTCATTCTGAAAACGAGAAGCTTAAGAGCAAGATGGCAAATGAAGCCCTTGGTGATGTTATGAATCAGGTGAAGACAGTGGGCAGCACAAAGCTTCTTGCAGTAAAAGTTGACGGCGTTGACATGAACGGACTGAGAAATCTCGGTGACCAGCTTAAGGACAAACTGGGAGACGGAGTTATAGTTATAGCATCAGCTCAGGGTGATAAGGTCAACCTTCTTGCAATGGCAACAGACGGAGCAATGGCACAGGGTGCACATGCCGGAAATATAATTAAATCAATTGCTGCAGTTGTCGGCGGTGGCGGCGGCGGACGTCCAAATATGGCTCAGGCGGGCGGTAAAAATCCTGCAGGTATCCCAGATGCAATCGCTAAAGTTGCAGAAGTTTTGGAAACACAGATGTAAGTGTTTTAATTTGTTAGAGTAAAAGCAGTGATTAAAAGCTCAAAACATGTGGAAAAATCAGTATTTTTTTATAAAAAATGTAAAAAAGTAGTTGACGAAACCACATGTTTTGATATAATATGATTTGTGCATGTGGATAAACATGTAAATAAACCCAAATCAGTCATGTTGATAG
>JBGVOL010000035.1:0-9895 GCA_045126475.1 Lachnospiraceae bacterium
ATGTGTTAAGCACGCCGCCAGCGTTCATCCTGAGCCAGGATCAAACTCTCGTTAAAAGTTTAATTCTGAACCAAAATAACGTTAGCTATTTTAATCCGTTTAGTCTTTCGACTTTACTGTTTGTTTGGAAATCTTATTTAAATAAGATGTTCGCACCGATTTCTCGGTTCTGAAAATTGTAAGAAATTTTCAGGGATGGTTTATCATTCAGTTATCAATGTTCTTTGCCGCTCCAAGCGACAGCTCAGATATCTTAGCACTTCTTGTCGAATGTGTCAATATCTTTTTTCAACTTTTTTGTTGAACCGCAGATTTTGTAATCTGCAAACGGAGAGGGTGGGATTCGAACCCACGCGCCCTTGCGGACAAACGGTTTTCAAGACCGCCTCGTTATGACCACTTCGATACCTCTCCATAACCATTTTTACTAGGTTTTCTTAAGTTTTTTGTGCCGCTTTCTCATCAGCGGCAAGTGTTATTCTATCATCAAACATTTTATGTGTCAACAACTTTTTTCATTTTTTTTAATATTTTTTTTACAATGCGTTTTTTGCCCGTAAAATCGCCATTCCGTGCAACATATCATCTGGTGTAGTAAGCTTAATATTATCATAATCACCCATCACAAAGTGAATGTCATACTCTCCGAAAGCTTCCATAACCATAGAGTCATCTGTTATATCATTTCTTCCTGAATCAATTGCTTTACCGTATGCCTTATATATTGACTCGAACTCAAATGCCTGTGGTGTCTGCACAAGCCACACCCTTCTTCTGTCAGGCGTATCTGTCACTATTCCATTCTCATCTCCCAGTTTAACTGTATCTTTGGAAGGAACAGCCGTAATGCATGCGTTACATTCCATAACTTTTCTTATTACTTCCTGCACAACGTCTCCACTGATAAACGGACGTGCTCCGTCATGTATAAGTACATATGTTTTTTCCGTCGTCTCTAAACCGCTGTTTCCGACAGCTATAGACTTCAGTCCTTCAAACACAGATAAATATCTCTCCGCACCGCCGGATACTATTTTTGAAACTTTCTTTATGCCATACTTTTCAACGACTTCATGACGGCAATATTCCTCTTCACCTTTTGCCGCCACTATTACCATTTCATCCACATATGGTTCAAATGCCTTCAGTGAATAAAAAAGAACAGGTTTGCCCTCAAGCATCAGATACTGCTTACTGACATCCGTACCCATTCTCTTTCCTTTACCTCCGGCAAGCATTATACAAATGATTTTACCCATATTCTGCCTCCCGTTCTTTTATAAACTTTTTCTTTTATATACGTTCTCCCAGCTTCAGATTCGGAACAGCATTCAAATCCAATCCGTGGCGCGTACCGTTTACGTATTCATAATACGCCGCAACACCTATCATAGCTGCATTGTCTGTACAAAATATAGGTGACGGATGATAAAATTGTATATTTTCCTCCCTGCATTTTGCCTCGAATGCACTTCTGATAGCCGAATTCGATGCTACTCCTCCCGCTATTGCCAGCTTATCCATATTAAATTCATGGCAAGCCATAATTGCCCTGCTTAAAAGGGCATCTACAACAGAATTCTGGAACGCTGCCGCAATATCTGCACGATTGATTTCCTCGCCTTTCATCTGACACATGTTTATGTAATTCAAAACAGCCGACTTTAATCCGCTGAAACTAAAATCAAAAGGAGCTCCCTCAACATTGGCACGCGGAAACTTTATGGCGTTTGGATTTCCTTCCTTTGCAAGCTTATCCACTTTTGGACCTCCGGGATATCCCAGACCTATAGCTCTTGCAACTTTATCAAATGCTTCACCTGCCGCATCGTCCCTTGTCCTTCCTATCACCTTGTAATCACCATAGTCATTTACAACAACAAGATGTGTATGTCCGCCCGACACAACAAGACAGATGTATGGCGGCTCCAGTTCCTTGTTTTCTATATAATTTGCCGATATATGCCCCTCGATGTGATGAACGCCTACCAATGGTTTATTTGCTGCAAATGCAATAGCCTTTGCCTCTGCAACTCCCACAAGAAGTGCTCCCACAAGACCCGGACCATATGTAACTCCTATGGCATCTATATCATCAAGACATACTCCGGCCTCATTAAGCGACTCTTCTATTACCTGATTTATCTTTTCAATATGTTTTCTTGATGCAATCTCCGGAACCACACCACCATACAGGGTATGAAGTGCAATCTGTGAAGATATAACATTAGACAGCACCTCCCGGCCATTCTTAACAACCGCCGCCGCTGTCTCATCACATGAACTTTCTATAGCAAGTATTAATATATCCTTTTCTTTTTTTTCCACACATTCACACATGTCTATTCCCATTCGCTTCCTTCATATTCTTTCCAACCGAGAATTTTCCATCTTCCCGCTTCGTCTTTTCTGAGTATATATGTTTCCATAACCCTTGAAGTACCTGCATCACCTTTTATATAGTATGTACAGTTAATCGATGCATATTTTTGTTCGTCCACGGTAGAATACACCACCTCGGATGATTTCTCAAGAATTACACGGTTAATTACTTTACTGTCAGATTCAAAAGCGTCTATTTCTTCCTTTAGTTCCTCAAAATATTCATCAAACTGATTCTCAGCCTTTAACTCGTCATCAAACAGTTCGGTGGCTTTATATGCAAGCTTTACCAGTTCTTCATCCGTGTAATCCTCGTTATAATAGCACTTCTGAATACGAATAAAAAACTGAACAACCTCTCTTGCCGTATAAGGATATGACTCTTCAAGATCCTTATTCAGAACCTTAGCGACTTCATCTACGCCTTTGTCACTTATACCGCCTTCATCATCCTTCTTCATAGAGTCATAGTAATACCATGCGACCCCAAGCACTACAATTATTGTGACTACAACAAGCCAGCTTAGTCTCTTTTTCATAGGCACTACTCCTTTTCCTCAAAATTCAGTACAACTGTCCTTCCGTCCTTCGCTGCTATTGTTCTTGGGAATATTTCCCTTGCGGCTTCAATGTATTCCTCAGGTCGTGTAAGGGACGGGCTGTAGTGGGTAAGCCACATATAGGCCGGTTCTGCCTGTCTGGCAATTTCCGCTGCCTCGTAGAATGTCATATGCTTATACTCTTTAGCCTTTTTGATTTTATCTTTCTCACCGTACATTCCCTCAAGAATCATAAGATCTGCCCCTTTGCCCTTCTCCGCTATAACAGGCATAGGCCTTGTGTCAGTGCAGTATACAACATGAAGACCTTTTCTTGTCTCACCAAGAACCATGTCAGGAGTAAACGTTTTGCCCTCATACTCTATTACTTCACCCTTCTGCAGACGACCCCAGAAATTTTTGGGAATATCATTTTCAATGGCTTTTTCCACAATAAATTTCCCTGTTCTGCTTACCTTTATACTATAACCGTAGCACAGGACATTGTGATTAACCTTGAATGCTTCTATTGTAAGTCCGCATACATCGACCGACTGTTCATTTTCTGTCAATTCAATATATTTAATGCCGAAGGGAAGCTCAGGTGCTATTACCCTCAATGCAGAAACTACTTTCTGCAGGCCCTTAGGTCCTATCATGGTCACCGGCTCAGTCCTGTCTGCATTACCCATTGTAAGAAGGAGTCCCGGAAGACCGCTTATATGATCTGCATGATAATGAGTAAAACATATCACATCAATTGGGTTAAAGCTCCATCCCTGCTCCTTAATTGCAAGCTGTGTACCCTCGCCGCAATCAATCAATATACTTTTTCCATTGTAACGCAGCATCAGCGACGTAAGCCATCTCTTTGGGAGCGGCATCATTCCACCGGTACCTAACAAACAAACATCAAGCATCCACTATACTCCTCTGCCTTAAACTATCTCATTTCTCTCTTCTATATCTATCGGTATAAGAAATGATTTTATTAACTCATCATAACACTTCTCACATAGGTCAAAACGATGCGTCTGACCATCCTTCTCCGAAAAATACCCCCATCCGTATGCTATACTTAAAACGCCTTCTTGGGCAATTCCATTTTCCAACTTCATTTTTTTTCCACACTTATTACAGGTTATTTCCAATAGATCTCTTTTTATCTCTTCACTGTACTTTCTCATTATACACCTCTATTTTCCGCTTGCTAATTCTATATGGTACCATATATATATTAAATCAAATTTTACGAAAAATATATTGGAAATACATGGGATGTTGTTAATCTCTCTCCAATACCATTATGATAGCATTCTCAACAGGTTTTTCATAGAAATTCTTTCTTATCCCAACATTTTTAAAACCATTTTTTGTATAAAGTGATATTGCATTCTTATTGCTCTCTCTGACCTCCAGATTTATGGCTCTTATTCCCAGTTCTTCAGAAAATCTTATCACTTCTGAAATAAGCCGGCTTGCTATTCCCTTTCTCCTGTACTGTGGAAGGACTGCTATATTTGTAATATCTCCTTCATCCGCCACATTATACAAACCCACATATCCTGCAATCCGGTCACCTGATTCTGCAATATAAAAATGTGCATACGATAATGCCAAGGAATCTTCAAAAGATTTTTCCGACCACGGCATTGAAAAACACACTCTCTCAATGGCTGCCACTTCAGGTATGTCCTGATTTGACATTTTTCTAATGACAATATTATCCATGGCGTTCTTCATGCTCCCGTTCAGCCTGTGACTTACGCAGATAGTCAGGCTGATGTTCTGCTGCCGACTCCGTCTTTCCTTCCATGAAATACTTCTGTCCGAGGACTGCCACTGCGCCTGCACGCTGCCTGTTTAAATGCGCAGGTGCATAAAAATGCTCTGTATTTAAATGTTCATCCAAATATTCTTTAAATACCGGTATGCCATCCCCTACAAATATAACACTTCTGTCAAGATTATCAATTTTTTCCGCAAGTTCTTCTATAGATATGGCACATTGCGGCATAACGATATTAAAATTTTCATCTTTAAACTCATACAGACCTGTATACGTCTGGCTTCTTCTCGCATCCATTATGGGACAGATAAGTTTGTCCGTTCCATATAAATTATATGCCATGGCATCTACCGTAGGCACATGTATAAGCGGTTTGTTCCATACCAGACCCAGTCCCTTTGCCGTAGCACTTCCTATCCTTAATCCTGTAAAAGAACCGGGACCACCCGAAACTGCAATGGCATCTATATCTTCCAGATTAATATCCGCCATCTTCACTATCTCGTCTATCATTGGCAGTAATGTCTGAGAATGAGTCTTCTTATGATTAATTGTATATTCTGCTGTCATAATGTCATCCTGTACAACTGCCACAGATGCCACAAGCGATGATGAATCTATCGCTAATATCTTCATATCTTCCACCTCTAATCCACAATGGTAATTCTTCGATAATCAAAGCCCTTCTCAAGGTCTTTCTCTATAGTTATTCTGACTACATTATCGGGAAGCAGTTCTTCTATGAGTTCTGCCCACTCTATAAAGCAGACGCCTTCACCAAAAAAGTAATCCTCATAGCCTATCTCATCCATCTCCGTGATGTCACCGATACGATACACATCAAAGTGATAAAACGGCAGCCTTCCGCCATGATACTCCTGAACTATTGTAAACGTTGGACTGTTTATTGGCTCAGATATACCCAGTCCCTTGGAAAAACCCTGCGTAAATACTGTTTTTCCCACGCCCAAATCACCGTTCAGACAAAATATCATTCCTTTATGTGCTTCTTTTCCCAATGACTCTCCCAGTTTAAATGTATCCTCCGGAGAGAATGATTCTATGACTCTGTCCATACCGGCTCCTTTACATCTTAATTTCTACATTACATTTTAATATATTTTGCCGTACTGCACTCCCTGACAATTGTCTTAAGAGTATCCTCCTGTTCACCTATGGCTGCTCTTGGAATAACATACGCATGTACCCTTGTGGTATACATAACGATAATATTTTTTGATGATGTAATTTTTGTAATATCTTCCCACGGGCTAAAGCCTGTCTTATCACCCTGCTTTACATCAATTCCCTTTTTTGAAATGACATATTCAAGCGACTCTTTCTCATAAAACTTTGCCTGCTTCTTTGCATTTTTTAAAACCATAAGGGGCTGTATAACAGTAAACAGTAAACCGGTCAACAAAAGTGCTCCGAGATACAACGGCGACGCATTTGGCATTCCAAGCATATAGAAGAAACCAACAAATCCTCCTATACTTAAAACCAGCCCGATAAAACCGCTCATTGACGAATATGTGTGTCGCATCAGAAATTCATACATTTCTTTAGTTGTCAGTTGTACTTTAGCTTTTACTTCCATTTGTTCCTCCAACAATCACTATCTGAACTTAATAATATCATACTTTAATAAAAAACTAAATATTTTTCATTGTAAGCTGAATTCTCTTTTTGGCAAGGTCCACACTCATAACCTTAACCTCAACAATATCACCGACGCTGACAGCTTCAAGAGGATGTTTAATATACTTGTCTGTCATCTGTGAAATATGAACAAGTCCGTCCTGATGCACACCTATATCTACAAATGCACCAAAGTCGATTACATTTCTGACTGTTCCCTTAAGAACCATTCCCGGCTGTAAATCCTCCATGGCAAGGACATCCGTTCTAAGAATCGGCTTAGGCATCTCATCTCTTGGGTCTCTGCCAGGCTTCTCAAGTTCCTTAACAATATCTCTCAATGTGATTTCACCTACCGAAAGCTCGCCTGAAAGTTTTTTGTAATCTTTCACAAGAAGGCTTAATCCCACCAGCTTTCCTTCTCTTAAATCCTCAGTCTTGTAGCCCAGCTTTTTCAAAAGTGCCTCCGCTGCCTCATAAGACTCAGGATGTACACTTGTATTGTCAAGAGGATTTTTTCCGCCGTTAATTCTCATAAATCCCGCACACTGTTCATATGCCTTCGGACCCAGCTTCGCAACCTTAAGAAGCTGCTTTCTGTCTGTAAACCTGCCGTTTTCTTCCCTGTAAGTAACAATATTTTTAGCAATAACCTTTGATATACCTGAAATGTATTCAAGTAAGCTTGCTGAAGCTGTATTTAAATCCACACCGACTTTATTTACGCAGTCTTCCACAACACCGCCAAGTGCCTCTCCAAGCTTCTTCTGATTCATATCGTGCTGGTACTGGCCTACACCGATTGACTTAGGGTCAATCTTTACAAGCTCTGCAAGAGGATCCTGGACACGCCTTGCAATGGACGCGGCACTTCTCTGTCCTACATCAAAGTTCGGAAACTCTTCTGTTGCCAGTTTACTTGCCGAATATACTGAAGCCCCCGCCTCATTTGTGATAATGTATGAAACAGGAGTATCAAGTTCCTTTATCAGTTCTACTATAACTGCCTCTGATTCTCTTGAAGCCGTACCGTTTCCACATGAAATAAGAGTGATTCCATATTTCTTGATGAGTTTCTTAACAGTTTCCTTGGCTTCCTTCACCTTGTTCTGTGGTGCTGTAGGATATATTACAACCGTATCAAGCACCTTACCTGTTGCATCAACAACTGCAAGCTTACATCCTGTTCTGAATGCAGGGTCCCATCCCAAAACAACCTGTCCTGCAATAGGAGGCTGCATGAGAAGCTGCTCAAGATTCTTTCCGAATACTTTTATGGCACCGTCCTCTGCCTTCTCTGTAAGCTCACTTCTGATTTCTCTCTCAATGGACGGAGCGATAAGTCTCTTATAGCTGTCCTCAAGAGTTTCTTCCAAAAGAGGAGTTGTATATTTATTGTCCCTTGTAACTACCTGCTTTGTAAGATACCGGATAATTTTCTCCTCAGGTGCCTCCACCTTTACGGTGAGATATTTCTCAGCCTCTCCTCTGTTAATTGCAAGGGTTCTGTGACCTGCAACTTTAGGAATGCTTTCGGTATAGTTGTAATACATCTCATATACCGACTGTGCTTCCTCATCCTTTGCCGCAGAAGTAAGCATACCTTCCTTAAATGTTATATTTCTGATATATGTCCTGTAATCTGCCTCATCAGATATCGCCTCTGCTATGATATCCAGTGCTCCGGCAATGGCTTCTTTCACGTCAGCAACACCCTTTTCCTCAGAAACATAGGCTTCCGCCTCCTCCTCAACAGGCTTTGTCGTCATCTGAAGTGTAATAATATTTGCAAGAGGCTCTAATCCCTTCTCCTTTGCAATGATAGCTCTTGTTCTCTTCTTCTGCTTGTACGGTCTGTATAAATCCTCTACAAGTACAAGGGTTCCTGCCTCCTCAATCTGCTTTTTCAGTTCTTCCGTAAGCTTGCCCTGTTCATCAATGCTTGCTATGACAGCAGCCTTTCTGTCCTCAAGGTTTCTGAGATAACGAAGTCTCTCATCGAGATTTCTTAAAACCTCATCATTAAGGGAGCCTGTAACCTCTTTTCTATATCTTGCAATGAAAGGAATTGTATTTCCCTCATCGATAAGTTTCACTGTTGCTTCCACCTGTGACAGCTTAATTCCAAGCTCATCACTTATTACCTTTAAAATATCCATTTAGTTCTATGGCAGGATAGAATTATTATCAAATCCTGTATCTCCTTTACTTATTTTCCGGCATTCGCCACTTCGTTGTATTTTATCACAAAAAAAGAGCCCTGTCCATCATGGACAGGGCTAAAAAACTCATATTGTTCTAAAGCTATTTATTCAAAAAAATCACTGTAACTCATAGTTTTCATTTCTTCCTGCATACTTTCAGCAGCACTGTCAAGTGAACAGTTGTATCCGCAGATTGTGATTGTAGGAATCAGTCCGTAGAGAATTGCAAACAGACCTACTGCTGCTGCAATATATGATAACTTTCCGGCTTTTGCTGCCGCATTGCTCTGCTTTAATGCAACAATTGCAAGTACCACACCTGCGATTGCTATAACAACACCGATGATTGTCACAATAAATACTGCAGACATTACATATTTTGAATCTGATTCTCTCTCAAGGTCAAATGTCTTGCTTGCACTGCATGTACATGTGAATATTGTACCTAAAATTGCCATAACCGCACCAACTGCCGAACAGATAAGTGCTATTAATTCCAACATATTAAACTTGGCCGGCTGCTTTGGTGCCTGCTGGTATACAGGCTGTACCTGTGGCTGCTGATTAAAATTATTATCCATTACGATATCTCCTATCCAGATTTTTATTTTTTTGCTTTAAGCTATATTCTGATGACTAGAACTTTATGTTGCTCAGTGAACTTCCAATTGCATCCTCATAGCTTGAGTTAAGTGAACAGTTGTAACCACAGATTGTAAGTACCGGAAGTAATCCATACATGAATCCGAAGACACCTACTGCTGCTGCAACATACGCAAGCTTTCCTGCTTTAGAGGCTGCATTCTTCTGCTTTAATGCAACAATTGCAAGTACCACACCTGCTGCTGCAATGATTGCACCGACAATGGCAAGAATACATACTACTGACATTTTATGCATTCCGCTACCAGAACCTGTAAGTGAACCGAAAGCGCTTGACATAACTTCCTTTGCATCCCATGTCTTTGATGCACTGCATGAACATGTAAGTGCCGAACCTACAATAGCCATTACCGTACCAACTGCTGAGCATATAAGTGCCAGTAACTCCATCGTGTTGATGCCTGACGGCTTCTGCTGCTGATTGAAATTGTTATCCATTTTTCTTTTTTCTCCTATCATTTATAATAAAATATTATTCATATAATCCCTGTATTACAGATAAACACACCTGATTATCCGGCTATTTCAGAATTCAGTGAACAATTATATCCGCAGATTGTCAATACAGGAAGTACTCCGTAGACAAATCCAACTGCTCCTACTGCCATTGCAATATACGCAATCTTGCCAGCCTTAACAGCACACTGCTTCTTTATGGCAACTATTGCCAGTACAAT
>JBGVOL010000036.1:0-30565 GCA_045126475.1 Lachnospiraceae bacterium
ATGAGTGGAAAAAATATATATTATACATCACAGTTATACAATGACTTTTATGATTTACTTGAAAAAGGCAATGTAGTTGACGGACAGGAAATTACAGTGGTAAATCAATCAGAGATTTTATGTATGAATTATGAAAAAGGCATTGTTACACCTGCAGGAAGAGCTGTTATAGACGGCAGTGTGGGAGATGAATTTGATATTGATGAGTATAACGGATATTTAAGAATGGCTGTGAGCGTCAGAAAAGAAGTATATAAAATGTCATATGGTGAGTATCGGGAAGACTATTGGTGGAACTTGGATGATAAATGGTATGTTTCTGACTGGCGGAGTGAACAGTACAGCGCGCTTTATGTTTTTGACGAAAATCTGAATATGACAGGTTCAATTCCGTGTCTCATGGAGGATGAGTCTGTTTATGGCGTAAGGTTTGATGGTGATATAGCATATGTTGTAACCTACAGACAGACAGACCCATTATTCACAGTGGATTTGTCAGACCCTTCAAATCCGGTTGTAATAGGAAAACTTAAGATACCGGGCTTCTCAACATACCTTCATAAGTGGGATGACAATACACTTATAGGTCTTGGATATGATGAGAACGGCTATGTAAAGGTATCAACCTTTGATATTTCCGATAAGACAGATGTGACGGAGAGAGATATATGTGTTCTTGAAGATATGTATTGGAGTGAAGCACTTTACAATCATAAGGCAGTCTTCGTGGCACCTAAGAAAAATCTCATTGGATTTATGGGGTATATGGAAGATGGTATGAAATACAAGATTTTCTCATATATTGATGGGGAACTTAAGGAAGTCATCAATCAGAATATAAATGATAACGAATGGGGAAATATAAGGGGACTTTATATAGGAGAATATATATATATCGTTACAGAAAACAGTGGTGTATATGTATATGATATGAATACGTTTGACAAGGTTGTTACCGTAAGATAAAAAGCCGGCTTATAATTTGACCGGCTCAAGGAATTTCATAAGCGATTCTTCATTGTATGTGCTTTTGCCTGTGGCTAATCCGATTTTTCTCGGAGCCACAGGCTTTTTTAACGGTATCTCTTTAAATGTACCGGTTTTAAGGTCTTCTTCAACAAATTCCTTTATGACACAGGCAACACCCATACTGATTCTTGCAAAGTCAATAAGAAGATCCATATCGTTTACCTCAAGAATATTTCCCGGATGCAGATTGCTTTCATCGAAATACCGTTCAATATGATGTCTCGATACATTCTGTTTATCAAGGAGCATTATATTTCCCTGCTCGATAATATCCTTTGTGGAAATGATACTGCGTTCCTTTAAGGTTTTAAGGTATGTGTCTGTGGCGATAAAAACGTAATGACTCTCTTTGAGGTAATAAAACCTGTCAACAGAACTTTCATCTGTTATGCCCACAAGTCCCACATCAATCGTGCCACTGTTAAGAAGTGAAATGGTGTCGCTTGTTGACTGGCACTGTATACTTACCTGAATGTGAGGATTCTTTGATACGAATTCTGTCAGGTACGGAAGCAGTACATACTTACAGAGAGTGGCACTTGTGCCGATGCGAAGCTGACCGATACCCAGACTGTGTCTGCTTTTTATGGCATTTTCGGCAGCTTCTATGGAACTGAAGGCATTGGTTACATAGTCATAAAGAAGCTCGCCGTCAGGGGTGAGGCGGACACCTCGTGATTCGCGGATAAAAAGCTTTACGGATAAAGAATCTTCAAGCTTCTTTACCGCTTTTGAAATGGCAGGCTGAGTTATATAAAGCTTCTCCGCAGCCTTCAAGAAGCTGCCTTCGTCAGACACAGTTTTAAATATTTTATATGATGATAAAGTATGTTCCATATATATCCTCCGCTTGAATTCTGTTATATTAAATAAATATATAACTATAAGTTATATAAAGTATTAAAATTATATATTTGTATTATATCAGAAGTTGTGCTAACATATCAATATCAAAAAAACAGAAACGGAAAGGAATGAGATTATTATGGGAATGACTATGACTCAGAAGATTTTAGCTGCCCACTGCGGTCTTGATTACGTAGAGGCAGGACAGTTGATTGAGGCTGATTTAGATCTTGTATTAGGCAATGATGTTACGGCACCTGTTGCCATTAAGGAAATGAAGAAGTTTAACAAGGAGACAGTTTTTGACAAAGATAAGATTGCCATTGTCCTTGACCATTTTACACCAAACAAGGATATTAAGTCGGCAGAGCTGTGCTTCTGCGCAAAGGAGTTTGCATATAAGAATGACATAACAAACTTTTTTGAGACAGGAGAGGTTGGTATTGAACATGCACTTTTACCTGAGAAAGGCCTTGTAGTTGCCGGTGATGTTGTCATCGGAGCCGACTCACATACATGTACTTACGGTGCACTTGGCGCATTTTCTACAGGTGTGGGTTCTACCGATATGGCAGCAGGAATGGCTACAGGAAAGGCATGGTTTAAGGTGCCTAGCGCAATTAAGTTTGAGCTTACGGGCAAGCCTGCAAAGTGGGTAAGCGGTAAGGATATTATTCTTCACATAATAGGTATGATTGGTGTAGACGGTGCATTATATAAGTCAATGGAATTTACGGGAGACGGAATACAGTATCTTTCAATGGATGACCGCTTTGCCATTACAAACATGGCAATTGAAGCAGGCGGAAAGAACGGTATATTCCCTGTTGATGATGCTGCCATTTCATACATGAAGGAGCACGGAACAAGAGAGTACAAGATATTCGAAGCTGATGAGGACGCTGTATATGATGAAGTGTATACAATTGATTTGAGTACACTTAAGCCTACGGTTGCATTCCCACATCTTCCTGAGAACACAAGAACAATTGATGAAGTCGGTGATGTAAAGATTGCCCAGGTAGTTATCGGTTCATGTACAAACGGACGTATTTCTGACCTTCGTATTGCCGCAAAGGTAATGGAAGGAAAGCATGTTGCAAAGGGTGTAAGATGTATCGTTATCCCTGCAACACAGAAGATTTATCTTCAGGCTATAGAAGAAGGTCTTATGACAACATTTATTAAAGCAGGAGCTGCCGTGAGCACACCTACATGCGGTCCATGCTTAGGCGGTCATATGGGAATTCTTGCAAAGGGAGAGAGAGCTGTGGCAACAACAAACAGAAACTTTGTAGGACGTATGGGTCATCCTGAGTCAGAGGTTTATCTGTCAAGCCCGGCAGTGGCAGCAGCAAGTGCCATTACAGGAAAAATTTCAAGCCCTGATGAGGTTTAATAAAAAAATTTTGAAAGGAAAATACTATGAAAGCAACAGGAAGAGTTTTTAAATTTGGTGACAATGTAGATACAGATGTAATTATTCCGGCAAGATACCTTAATGCTCCTGACCCGGCAGAGCTTGCAAAGCACTGTATGGAGGATATTGATCCTGAGTTTATAAATAAGGTAAGCAAAGGAGACATTATCGTTGCAGAAAAGAACTTTGGCTGTGGTTCTTCAAGAGAACATGCGCCTATATCAATAAAGGCAGCGGGAGTAAGCTGTGTAATCGCAGAAACTTTTGCAAGAATTTTCTACAGAAATGCAATAAATATAGGACTTCCTATTATCGAGTGCAAGGAAGCTTCTGAGAAAATTGCCGAAGGCGATGATGTTGAGATTGATTTTGACAGCGGAATGATTTACAACAAAACAAAGGGTGAGAGCTATAAAGGTCAGGCATTCCCTGAGTTTATGCAGAAAATTATAAAAGCAGAAGGTCTTATTAACTATATCAACCAGAAGTAATACATATTTAACTTGCAATGAAAAACAACCTTAGTTATAATAACTAAGGTTGTTTTCGTCTTTTTGGACGAAAACGCAAATAATATTAAAGAAGGGAGAAAACATTATGGACACAGGATCGGGTAATCCCGGTGGCATAGAGCCGCGAGGGAAAAATGTAAAATATGCATATGTGACCACGCCGGGCGTGTTCATGGTGTATTCTTTTATATAGAAATCTCGGGGATTTATGTCATTTTTTATCATGAAAAATATTGAAGAGTGGTTTGAGTTTCTTAACTTAAACTCCGGGAGGAAAAAATGACAGAGGAATTATTACAAAAAGAGATTAACATTGATGAGATTGAAACACTCATAACGGAGAGGAAATTCACAAAACTTAAGGAACTTCTCTCGGAAACAAATCCTGCCGATATGGCTGCGATTTTTGAGGAAATTGATAAGAAATATCGTCTGCTGCTTTTCAGAGTTCTTCCGAAAGAACTGGCAGCGGAGACTTTTGCATATCTTGAGTCTGATATGCAGAGAGCACTTATTGAAGCTTTTTCGGATGTAGAGCTTCGAGAAGTGGTTGACGAGCTTTTCCTTGATGATACGGTTGATATTATAGAGGAAATGCCGGCAAATGTCGTAAATAAAATTCTTAGAAATGTGGATTCTGAGACAAGAAAGACAATAAATGATCTGTTGCATTATCCAAAGGACAGTGCGGGTAGTATCATGACAACAGAGTATGTTGCCTTAAAGCCAAAGATGACGGTACAGGAGGCATTTGCTCATATTCGTAAATTTGGTGTTGATAAGGAAACAATTTATACATGTTATGTTACGGAGAACCGTACACTTGTGGGACTTGTAACAGTAAGAGAGCTTCTTCTTGCATCGTATGAGGATGTCATAGAAGACATTATGGAGAGAAATGTAATCTCCGTAGATACCCACGAGGATCAGGAAGTTGTTGCAAATATGTTTGACAAGTACGACTTTATTGCTCTTCCTGTTGTTGATAAGGAAAATCGTGTTGTCGGTATTATCACTGTCGATGACGCCATGGAAGTAATGATTGAAGAGCATGAGGAAGACATTGAGGCAATGGCTGCTATTCTTCCTTCTGACAAATCATATATGCAGACGGGCGTTTTTGAGACATGGAAGAAACGTATACCATGGCTGTTGCTCCTCATGGTGTCTGCAACATTTACGGGAAAGATTATTCAGAGCTTTGAGTCTGCCCTTGCAAGCTGTGTTGTCCTTACGGCATTTATACCAATGCTTATGGATACAGGCGGAAATGCGGGAAGTCAGGCATCAGTGACAATTATCAGAGGATTATCTCTTGATGAGATAGATTATAAAGATATTTTTAAAATAATGTGGAAAGAACTAAGAGTTGCCATGCTTTGCGGTGTTGCACTGGGAATTGCCGGATTTTTAAAGATTATGGTTGTTGATCAGGTAGAGTTTACTGTAGGCATTGTTGTAGCAGTTACTCTTTTTGCAACTGTAGTTATCGCAAAGCTCATTGGATGCTCGCTTCCGATTCTTGTAAAGAGACTGGGATTTGACCCGGCAGTTATGGTAAGTCCGTTTATTACAACGGCTGTTGATGCCATATCGCTTTTCGTTTATTTCCAGATTGCATCGGCACTTCTTGGAGTATAAAAGTACAATTCAAGTGGAATGCTATTCTTATATTCTGTGAGAGGAGATATAAGAAATGGGCAAGAGTGATAAGTATGACGAAGCTGACGCAAGAAATAAGAAAAATGAGGCAATAAAGGAATTTGGTGAGACAGTACTTGAGGAAAACGGAAAAAAGAGAAAAATCCAATTACTGTCAATAATAGGTGAGATTGAGGGTCATGAGATAATAAATAATTCAAAGACCACAAAGTATGACCATATTCTGCCAAGATTAGCTGAATTTGAGGATGATGAAGAGATGAAAGGGCTCCTTGTCCTTTTGCAGACGTGTGGCGGTGATGTGGAAAGCGGACTTGCCATAGCGGAAATGATAGCCTCACTGTCAAAACCTACAGTGTCTCTTGTACTTGGAGGCTCACATTCCATAGGTGTTCCCATAGCGGCATCAGCCGACTATTCATTTATAGTTCCTTCGGGAACCATGGTTATTCATCCTGTAAGAATGAACGGACTCTTTATTGGGGCACCCCAGACCTTTGACTATTTTAAGCTTATACAGGACAGAATTGTGAGATTTGTCACAAGTCATTCAAAGGTTTCAAGGGAAAGATTCGAGCAGATGATGATGAACACCGGATTTCTGACAAAGGATTTGGGAACCATTCTTGTAGGGGCAGAGGCCGTAAATGAAGGAATCATCAATGAAGTGGGCGGACTTAAGGATGCCATGGCAAAGTTAAATAAATTGATTGATAAAAATCAAAAGAAGAAGTAAGAAAAAACAGAGACAGAAAGGTAATACCATGAACTTACTTACCATAAAGAATTTTTCAAAATCCATTACAGATAAGGTGCTCTTTAAGGACACTGATTTTTCTTTGAATGAAGGTGACAAAATCGGAGTTATAGGAGTTAACGGTACAGGAAAGTCCACACTTTTAAAGATTGTTGCCGGAATAACAGAGACTGATGAGGGCGAAGTGGTAAAGGCCTCAAAGGTGAAGATTAACTATCTGCCGCAGAATCCGGAATTTGAAAAAGGAACAACAATATATGATTATGTTATCTCAATAAATGAAGGTGAACATAATAACCGGAGCCTTGAAGGAGAGGCAAAGACTATATTAAATGTCCTTGGATTTACGGATTATTCTGTGATAATAGATAACCTTTCAGGCGGACAGAAGAAGAGGGTGGCTCTGGCAGCTGCTCTTTTAAAGGATTGCGATATACTGATTCTTGACGAGCCTACGAATCATCTGGACAGTTTTATGACTTCATGGCTTGAGGACTATCTTAAGAAATCAAAGGCATCTCTTATAATGGTAACTCATGACAGATATTTTCTTGACCGGGTTTGCAACGGTATTGCAGAGATTGATGGTGGAAAGATTTACAGATATACTGGCGGTTATGAAAAATTTCTTGAAGAGAAGACATTAAGAGAAGAAATTGCTGTGGCTTCAGAGAGAAAGCGTCAGAGTATCCTTCGGGTTGAACTTGAATGGATAAGAAGAGGTGCAAGGGCAAGAAGCACCAAGCAGAAGGCCCACATACAAAGATATGAGGCGCTTCAGGATATGGAAGCACCGAAGGAAGCAGAAAAGCTTGAAATGAATTCACTAAGCAGCAGGCTTGGCAATAAGACCATAGAGCTTGAACACATTTCAAAATCTTACGGAGAAAATGTACTTATAAAAGATTTCAGCTATATTTTCCTTGCTGATGACAGAGTCGGCATTGTGGGTGAGAACGGATGCGGCAAGTCGACCCTTATGAAAATTATTACAGGAAATACAACAGCAGACAGCGGAAAAACGGAAATTGGACAGACCGTTAAAATCGGTTATTTTTCCCAGGAAAATGAATATCTTCCGGAAAACATGAAAGTCATAGATTATATACGTGACACCGCCGAGTTTGTGCAGACAGTTGACGGAACAGTGTCGGCAACACAGATGTGCAAGAGATTCTTATTTGACAGTACATTGCAGTACCAGATGATAGGAAGACTGTCGGGAGGAGAGAAGAGGAGACTTTATCTTCTTAAAATCCTTATGGAAGCACCAAATGTGCTCATACTTGATGAGCCGACAAATGACCTTGACATATCAACCATGATGATTCTTGAGGATTATCTTGATTCATTTAAGGGAATTGTCATTACGGTGTCTCATGACAGATATTTCTTAAACAGAATCGTTAAGCGGATTTTTGCTTATGAAGGCGACGGTAATATTAAGCAGTATGAAGGGAATTACGACGATTATCTTATGAAGCGTTCGTCCGTGGTTAAGGATACTGCCTCTGAAAAGGTTCAAAAAACAGGCAGTGAAAAGACAAATGTCAAGCCTCGGTCTGCAAAACTTAAAATGACATACAATGAGCAGAAGGAATTCGAGACCATAGACAGCGATATAGCCATCCTGGAAAGTAAAATTGAGGAGCTGGAAGCTGATATGGAAAAGTATTCTACTGATTTTGTTAAGTTGAATGAGTGTGCGAAGGAAAAGGATGAAGCTGAAAAACAGCTTGAAGCCAAGATGGACAGATGGATGTACTTAAATGATTTGAATGAAAAAATCTTAAATCAGTAAAAAAAGAAAAAATAGGTTGCATAATTTGTCAAATGTGGTATACTGTGTTTGTAAAAAGTAACACTTAAACAATGTATAACATGCCCGTGATACATTGTGTGTTACCAATATTAAACCCCCTTTTATCCCCCTGATAAGCTGTCTAATCGAAAGATTTAGATGGCTTTTCTCTTTTGTACTTGAATTACTTTCTGATAAATAGTAGAATATAATCAGTTTTCTATGCAATAAAATATGTATAAGAACATTATCCCCACATGATATGAAGTTTAGGAGGTTTTATGAGTTTATTAGAATCAATAATTTTAGGATTTATACAGGGTGTTACGGAGTTTCTGCCTGTAAGCAGTTCTGGACATCTTGCTATATTTAAGAACTTTTTTGGATTACAGGAGGCCGGTATTACATTTGATATTCTTCTCCATGTAGGTACTCTTGTGGCAGTATTTATCTGCTTCTGGAAGGATATATGGGAGCTGATTGTAAACGGTGTTGGAATTATCGTTGATATCTGCAAGAATATCGGTGTTTTCTTTGTGAATAAGCTTAACGGAAAGAAACCGGGCTTTACACTTAAACCATACAATAAAATCATTTCAACTCCTTACAGAAGATATGTAATGCTTATAATAATCGCAACAATACCGACAGGAATTATGGGTGTTCTTTTTAAGGATTTAATAGAACAGGTTTCAATGTCTTTGATTGTTCCGGGAATATGTCTGCTTATGACAAGTGTTATCCTTCTCATTGCAGATAATACAAAGGATGGCAGGGAAAACGAGGAAAACGTAAGCTTCGGTAAAGCAGGTTTTGTTGGTGTATGTCAGGGATTTGCAACACTTCCGGGAATTTCAAGATCGGGAACAACAATAACGGCATGTCTTCTTGCGGGAATGGACAGAGCATTTGCCGTAAAGTTTTCATTTATAGTTTCCATTCCGGCTATTCTTGGTGCAGCGGTTCTTGATGTGCCTGATATGTTTAAGGAGACTCTGTCATCAGGAGAGATTGTCAACAGTGTTGTTGGTACGGTAGTTGCTGCCGTTGTAGGATATGTATGTATCAAGACAATGCTTAAGGTTGTAAGAAAAAAGAAATTCAAAGGATTCGCAGCATATTGTGCCATTATGGGTCTTGTTGCTGTTATTGGATTCTTTATTATATAGTGATATCTGGAGGCGTAAGAAGTGGCGACATCAAAGAATACTACTAAAAAAACCACTCCAAAGAGTAAGAATAAAAATACAAAGGCCGGACAGGCAAAACAGACAAAACAGACAAGTCAGCCGAAACAGCCTGCATATGTGCTGACAGAGCATGATGTTAAGATAAGAAATGAGATAAAACTTCTTGTGGCACTTGCTCTCACAGTGCTTGTATTTATAAGTAATTTTGGACTTTTATCACCTCTTGGTGATTACATAAGCATGTTTATGTTTGGAACATTTGGCGTTATATCCTATGTGCTCCCCATAGCAGCTTTTTTAGGAGTTGCATTTTTGATTTCAAATATCAAAAATCCTAAGGCTATTGTAAAATTTGTTTCGGGCGTGGTATTAACACTTTTAGTTTCAGCTGTTATTCAGCTTATTTTTAACGGATACAGTAAAAGTCTGTCAGCGGCGGACTATTACACAATATGCGGTAAAGGAAAGAGCGGCGGCGGATTTCTTGGTGCAGCCATTGTAAACGGACTGGCATCTGCCATAGGAATTGTGGGTGCATATATCGTTATTGTACTCCTGATAATAATCACTCTTGTTATTATGACTGAGCGTTCCTTTATCGGAGGTGTAAAAAAAGGTAGCAGCAAGGTTTATTCACAGGCAAAGGAAGATGTTACAAGGCTTAAAGATAACATGGTTTCCCATGCTGAGGAAAAACAGTACGAGAAAAAGAAGCGTATTCATAAAAAGGCAAAGGGTGTTTCCATGCAGAAGCTTTCAGATGGAAATTCATCGGATGAGGAAATTCATGAGATAACAGGTGAATTTGCAGGAAAACTGCCGGAAAACGCGCATCTTTACAGGGGCCATGTGGATGTGGACAAGTACGTTGCTTCTGCGGCACAAAATGAGGAGAATAATCAGGAAGATTACATGCAGTATGAGCAGCAGGAAATGTTTGTGCCACAGGAAAGTCATAGACAACAGGAAAGCCATAAACCACAGGAAAGATACGAACAGCAGGAAAATGAAGAGCCTCAGGTGGATGAGGACGGACTTTTCAAACCAAAGGAGAGAATAGTTGTCAGTGAGGAAGCAAAAAATGTCATGAGCCGGAAAGCATTTTCTTCATCTGCACCGGTATCCGATACAAAAACGGTTAGAAAAGTTAAGGACTATATACTTCCGTCTACCAACCTTTTAAATAAGGGCAACGGACGTTCGGCTTCAGTAAATGAGATGGAGCTTCGCGACACGGCAAAGAAGCTTGAGAATATTCTTGCCAACTTCGGTATATCGGCTGAAGTAGTCGATTACAGCAGAGGTCCCTCTGTTACAAGATATGAGATTCAGCCGGAAATAGGTACAAGACTTGCTAATATCACAAAGCTTTCGGATGACATAAAGCTTCATCTGGCGGCTACTGATATAAGAATTGAGCCGATTCCGGGAAAATCCACTATCGGTATCGAGGTACCAAATGAGGGAAGAGACTCTGTTCTTATAAGAGAGCTTATAGAGTCGGCAGAACTTAAAAATAACAGTTCAAAACTGGCATTTGCGGCAGGAAAGGATATTGCGGGAAAAGTAATAGTCGGAGATATTGCAAAGATGCCTCATCTTCTTGTGGCAGGAACAACCGGCTCAGGAAAATCCGTGTTTACAAACTCGATTATCATGAGTATTCTCTTTAGGGCAAAGCCAAGTGAGGTACGACTTATCATCGTTGACCCGAAGGTTGTTGAATTTGGAGTATATAACGGTATTCCACATCTTTTACAGCCGGTAGTTACAGACCCTAGACTTGCTTCAAACACATTGAAGTGGGCCGTTGCAGAGATGTCTGACAGATATAAGAAATTTGCCGAGTACAATGTAAGAGACTTAAAGGGCTACAATGAAAAAATCGGACAGGCACCGGAAGCAGATGGTGAGGATGCACCGAAAAAGCTTCCTCAGATAGTTATTGTTATAGATGAGCTTGCAGACCTCATGATGGTTGCGGCAAAGGAAGTTGAGGAATCAATTTGCCGTCTTGCACAGCTTGCAAGAGCAGCGGGAATACACCTTATCATTGCAACACAGAGACCTTCCGTAAATGTCGTGACAGGTCTTATTAAGGCAAATATACCGTCAAGAGTAGCCCTCATGGTTTCATCGGGAGTTGACTCAAGGACAATCATAGACCAGAACGGAGCTGAAAAGCTTCTCGGAAACGGTGACATGCTGTTCTATCCTTCCGGATATGTAAAACCGGTGAGACTTCAGGGTGCATTTGTATCTGACGGGGAAGTTTCAAAGGTTGTTGAGTTTTGGAAGAATCAGGTAGGAGACATATCATATGATGATTCCATAGCACAGTATGTTGAGAGTCAGGCATCACAGAGCACAGGAAACAGTGGGGCTGTAAGTGATGAACCTGCCGACGGAAGAGATGAATATTTCTTTGAGGCGGCAAAATTTGTTATAGAGAAGGATAAGGCTTCAACAAGTATGCTTCAGAGAATGTTTAAGATAGGCTTTAACCGTGCGGCACGCATAATGGATCAGATGTGCGAGGCAGGCATTGTTGGAGAGGAAGAGGGTACTAAGCCGAGAAAGGTACTTATGACCCTTGAGGAACTTGAAAGTTTAAAGTAAATACAAGGAGGACAATATGAAGACTGATATTCAGATAGCACAGGAAGCGGAAATGCTACCAATCAAGGAGGTAGCGGCAGGTATTGGAGTAAGTGAGGATGACCTTGAATTATACGGAAAATATAAGGCAAAGTTATCGGATGAATTCATGGATAAGATAAAGGATAACAAGGATGGAAAGCTCATTCTTGTGACTGCCATAAATCCGACACCGGCAGGAGAGGGAAAGACAACTGTTACGGTTGGTCTTGGCGAGGCATTCGGAAAACTGGGAAAGAAATCAATTATTGCCCTTCGTGAGCCTTCACTTGGTCCATGCTTTGGTATCAAGGGTGGAGCAGCAGGAGGCGGATATGCCCAGGTTGTTCCTATGGAGGATTTAAACCTTCATTTCACAGGTGATTTTCACGCAATTACATCAGCAAATAATCTTCTTGCCGCACTTCTTGACAATCATATTCAGCAGGGAAATGCCCTTGGAATTGATACAAGACAGGTAGTGTGGAAGAGATGTCTTGATATGAATGACCGTTCCCTTAGAAACATTGTTGTTGGACTTGGTTCCAAGATGGACGGCTTTGTGAGAGAAGACCATTTTGTAATAACCGTTGCATCAGAGATTATGGCAATTCTCTGTCTTGCAGATGACATGAAGGATTTAAAGGAAAGGCTTGGCAGAATCATTGTTGCATATAACTATGCGGGAGAGCCTGTTACGGCAAAGGATTTAAATGCCGTGGGAGCCATGGCTGCACTTTTAAAGGATGCCATTAAGCCAAATATGATACAGACTCTTGAACATACACCTGCACTTGTTCACGGCGGACCGTTTGCAAATATTGCTCACGGCTGTAATTCAGTAAGAGCAACTAAGACAGCCCTCAAAATGGCGGATTATGTCATTACGGAGGCAGGCTTTGGTGCAGACCTCGGAGCCGAGAAATTCTTTGACATTAAGTGCCGTATGGCAGGCTTAAAGCCGGATGCAGTTGTTCTTGTGGCAACAATCCGTGCACTTAAATATAATGGAGGAGTTCCAAAAGCTGACCTTAACAATGAAAATCTTGAAGCTTTAAAGAAGGGTATTGTAAATCTTGAGAAGCATATTGAAAATCTCCAGCTTTACGGAGTTCCTGTAGTTGTGACACTGAATTCATTCGTTACAGACACAGAGGCAGAGACAGCATTTGTTAAAGAATTCTGTGAGAGCAGAGGATGTGAGTTCGCTCTTGCAGAGGTCTGGGCAAAAGGCGGTGAGGGCGGTATCGCTCTTGCAAACAAGGTGCTTGATACATTGGAGCATAAGGAGAGCAATTTCCATGTTCTTTATGAGGACAGTCTCTCATTAAAGGATAAGATTAAGACTGTGGCAACAAAGATATACGGTGCAGATAATGTCACATACAATCCGGCAGCGGAGAAGATGCTTGCAAAGATTGAGGAGATGGGATTCGGACATTTCCCTGTATGTATGGCAAAGACACAGTATTCGTTATCTGATGACCAGACAAAGCTTGGAAGACCGACAGGTTTTGATATAAATATCCGTGAGGTATATGTATCATCCGGTGCAGGCTTTGTAGTTGCCGTAACAGGTGCAATCATGACAATGCCGGGACTTCCAAAGAAGCCGGCTGCAGACGGAATTGACGTTAATGACGACGGAGTAATCACAGGACTTTTCTAGGTAATATATTATGTATGCAAAAGTGATTGTTGACATAACACATGAAAAATTAGATAAAGGCTTCGACTATCGTATCCCTGAGCATCTTAAGGACAGGATATATCCGGGAGTGCAGGTTAATATTCCCTTTGGCAAGGGAAACAGACTGATTCAGGGATACGTGTTGGAGATAAAAGAGACGGCCGGGTATGATGAGGACAAGATTAAGGATATTGCCGAAATCGTTGAGAAAAGCATACCTATTGAGAGCCGTCTTATTTCGTTGGCATGGTTTATTAAGGAAAACTACGGTTCTACAATGAATCAGGCTTTAAAGACAGTTATTCCCATAAAAGAAACCAAAAAGGAAATAGTAAAAAAGAGGGTAATACTCGTTGCACCTCCGGAGAAGGTTGCACAGTATCTTGAGCAATATGAAAAAAAGCATGCAACGGCAAGATACAGGCTTTTAAGTGCATTGGAAGAGAACAGGGAGATGTCATGGGAACTGGTGCTGAAACTTGGTGTGGCATCAGGTGTAGTGAAGGCACTGGAGAAGGAAGGACTTGTAACGGTGAGCGAGGAGACAGTTTACAGGAATCCGGTTAAGTACACTGATCTGGCACCCTATGATATAAAACTCAATAAAGAGCAGGAGAAAGTATCTCAGGGAATAAAGAGTTACATTGATAATAATTCGGAAGGGTACGGAGGTGTACACCTTATTCACGGTATAACGGGAAGCGGTAAGACAGAAGTATATATGGATGTTATTGACAGTGTCATAGCTAAGGGAAAAGAAGTTATCGTCATGATTCCTGAGATTGCACTTACCTATCAGACTGTAATGAGATTTTACAGAAAATTCGGTGATAAGGTATCTATCATCAACTCAAAGCTTTCGGCAGGGGAACGCTATGACCAGTTTGAGAGGGCAAAAAAGGGTGATGTAAAGATAATGATTGGTCCCCGTTCTGCGGTGTTTACACCATTTAGAAATCTGGGGCTTATTGTAATAGATGAGGAGCATGAAAGTTCCTATAAGAGTGAGACGGTTCCGAGATATCATGCAAGAGAAACAGCCATTTTCAGGGCAAAATCAGAAGGGGCAGCTGTGATTCTCGGTTCTGCGACGCCGTCAACAGATTCATATTATAAGGCACTTCGCGGGGAATATATTTTATATGAGCTTAAAAACCGCGCGAAGGAGTCAAAGCCTGCGAAAGTATATGTTGAGGATTTAAGGAAAGAACTGGCTGAGGGAAACAGAACCATTTTCAGCAGGAGACTGGACGAACTTATAAAAGACAGACTTGCAAAAGGTCAGCAGATAATGCTTTTTATTAACAGGAGAGGCTATGCGGGGTTTGTGTCATGCAGAAGCTGTGGAAAAGCCATAAAATGTCCTCATTGTGATGTGGGACTGACTCTTCATAACAATAAAAGGCTTATATGCCATTATTGCGGTTATGATATACCCATGCCGCAGAACTGCCCGGAATGCGGCTCAAAATATATTGCGGCATTCGGAACGGGAACACAGAAGGTGGAGGAAGCTGTAAAGAAGATGTATCCACAGGCGAGGACTCTTAGAATGGATACAGATACAACAAGTAAAAAGGACGGTTATGAGGAGATTTTGTCAAAGTTCTCCAACGGAGAGGCAGACATTCTTATTGGTACACAGATGATTGTAAAAGGTCATGATTTTCCAAACGTCACCCTTGTGGGAGTAATTGCGGCAGATTTGTCACTTTATGCTTCTGACTACAGGTCATCGGAGAAGACATTCCAGCTGTTGACTCAGGCCGCAGGCCGCGCGGGAAGAGGGAAAGCCGAGGGCGAGGCCGTAATACAGACTTATGCGCCGGACAATCCAAGTATTATGGCTGCGGCGAGACAGGACTATGGAGAGTTTTATAATCAGGAAATATTATACAGAAGCCTGTCGGAGTATCCTCCGGTTGTATCCATGATGGCAGTGTTGATGACATCAAAGGATGAGAATATTCTGACCGGTGTTGCACAGTATGTAAGAAATCTTACAGCACCCATGACGGAAAAATATGAAAAATTAAGAATTATAGGACCGGCTGATGCAGGTGTTTCAAGGATAAATGATGTTTACAGAAAGGTAATATACTACAAACATGCCGATTATAATGTATTGGTTAATGTAAAAAATCTTGTGGAAAGTATGACTGAAAACCGGGAGGAAATGAAGAAAGTTTCAATCCAGTTTGATTTTAATCCTATGTCTGGATTTTAGATTTTCTTGTAATATTTCTAAAAATAGAGTATATTATTATGGGTTAGTTATGTGAAAGGTAATCTAACAAAATCTGGCTCAATGGAGGATTGATTATGGCAATTAGAAATATAAGAACTGTTGGTGATGAATGTCTTACAAAGATTTGTAAGGAAGTAAAGGAAGTAAACGAAAGAACAAAGCTTCTTATCGAAGATATGATTGATACCATGTATGAGGCAAACGGTGTGGGACTGGCGGCGCCTCAGGTTGGTGTTTTGAAGAGAATAGTAGTTATTGATGTTGGAGAAGGCCCTATAGTTATGATAAATCCTGTAATACTTGAAACAAGCGGTGAGCAGACAGGTGATGAGGGATGTCTCTCAGTTCCGGGAAAAGCAGGAGTTGTTACAAGACCAAATTATGTAAAGGCAAAAGCATTTGATGAGAATATGAACGAGTATGTCATAGAGGGAACAGAACTTTTGGCAAGAGCTATATGTCATGAATGTGATCACCTTGACGGACATCTCTATGTTGAAAAAGTTGAGGGTGAGCTTAAGGAAGTCAACTACGACGAAGAGGATTAAATTATGAAAGTAATATTTATGGGAACCCCTGATTTCGCAGTAGGGGCTTTGGAATCAATAGTTGGAGCAGGGCATGAAGTTGTTCTTGTGGTTACCCAGGAGGATAAGCCTAAGGGACGCGGAAAAGAGATTCAGTTTACGCCTGTAAAGGAAGCTGCATTAAAGCATGGAATCGAAGTATTCCAACCTCACAGGGTAAAAACAGCAGAAGCGGTGGATAAACTCAGAAAGTATGATGCGGATATTTTTGTTGTTGCTGCCTACGGACAGCTTTTGTCAAAGGAAATTCTTGATATGCCAAAGCACGGATGTGTTAATATTCATGCGTCACTTCTTCCGAAGTACAGAGGTGCGGCACCGATACAGTGGGCAATTATAGACGGAGAGGAAGTTACGGGAGTAACGACCATGATGATGGCGGAAGGGCTTGATACAGGCGATATGCTTGAAAAGACAGAAGTTGTCATAGATAAAGATGAAACAGGAGGAAGTCTTCATGATAAGCTGATGGAGGCAGGGGCAAAGCTTATACTGTCAACTCTTGAAAAAATTGAAAACGGTACTGCCGTAAGAACAGTACAGGATGATAGTCTTAGCTGCTATGCCAGAATGCTTGACAAAAAGCTTGGTGATATAGACTTTTCTAAGCCGGCTATAGAAATTGAAAGACTAATCAGAGGATTAAATCCATGGCCAAGTGCGTATACTTGTTATAATGGAAAGACATTGAAAATCTGGAGAGCGGAAGTTGTAGATAAAGACTATGACGGCGTGCCGGGACAGGTAGTTGATATTACAAAAAAGGCAGTTATAGTTAAAACCGGTGAAGGGGCACTGGCAGTGACTGAGCTTCAGCTTGAGGGAAAGAAGAGAATGACTGCGGAAGCATATCTTTGCGGAGCAGGTTTTAAACAGGGAGAAATCCTTGGAAAATGTTAGGAAAGTTGCGATAATATCATGACATGCCAAAAGACGGCAGAGGGAGGATTCATATGTTATTATATGTATACAGACCATACGGTTACTATTTTGACCCCACATATATTCTTGTTCTTATAGGACTTTTATTATCATTGTGGGCACAATTTATGGTAAGCTCAAGATTTAAAAAATATTCAAGAGTCAGAAGCATGTGCAATATGACAGGTGCAATGGCCGCAGAAAGAATACTTCATTCACAGGGAATATATGATGTGAGAATTGAACATGTAGGCGGAAATCTCAGTGATCACTATGACCCGAGAGGAAAGGTGTTAAGACTTTCAGATTCTACCTATAACAGTACTTCTGTAGCTGCCATTGGTGTGGCAGCACACGAGTGCGGACATGCCATGCAGCATGCTGAGGGGTATGTGCCTATAAAGATACGCTCAACCCTTGTACCTATAGCAAATATTGGTTCATATGCTTCATGGATACTTATTCTTATAGGACTTTTATTTACAGGTTCGTCAAGTCAGGCATGGCTTACGGCAGGTATTATATGTTTTGGAGCTACGGTTCTTTTCCATCTTGTGACTCTTCCCGTTGAATTTAACGCTTCATCAAGAGCTGTTAAGGTTCTTGCAGGTTCGGGAATATTGTACGAACAGGAAGTCGGTGGAGTAAAGAAAGTGCTCGGTGCTGCGGCACTGACATATGTGGCAAGTGCGGCAACAGCCATTTTACAGCTTTTAAGACTTATTATACTCTTTGGAGGAAGAAGACGTGACTAATATATACACGGGAGCCGGAGCAGTTAATGAAAGGGAAATAGTCCTTGACATGCTTATGGAAATCTGTGAAAGGGAGGGCTACAGTCATGTGGTACTCAGACAGACACTTAAAAAATACCAGTACCTTGAAAAAAGAGACAGGGCATTTATAACAAGAATCACAGAGGGAACATTGGAAAACAGAATACTTATTGATTATGTTATAGACCGGTTCTCAAATGTCAAAGTAAAAAAAATGAAGCCTTTAATAAGAAATCTTTTGAGAATGTCGGTTTATCAGATAATGTTTATGGATTCGGTACCTGATTCGGCTGCCTGCAATGAGGCGGTTAAAATTGCCATAAAGAGGAGTTTCGGACAGCTTAAAGGATTTGTAAACGGAGTGCTTAGGGCAATAATCAGAGATAAGGATTCTGTTAAAATGCCAAATGCATCGCAGAATCCCGTAGAGTATTTTCATATTGTATATTCAATGCCGGTATGGATTGTTGAGCAGCTTATTGTCCAGTATGGTATGGAGGAAGCATCCCGAATCATAAAAGGATTGTCAACCCATAATGATAAAATATGCGTTCGCATAAACACATCGAAAGAAAAAAAAGAAAATGTAATCAGAATGCTTGAGGCAGAAAATATTATTACAGAGCAGTCTGAAATATACGAAAATGCATTATATATCAGTAATATTGACTATCTTGAAAATACAGAAGCATTTAATGAGGGATATATAAGCGTACAGGATTTAAGCTCAATGCTTGTGTCTTATATTGCTGACCCGAAGGAGGGAAATCTGTGCATAGATTTATGCGCGGCACCGGGAGGAAAGGCACTTCATCTGTATGAACTTATGAATGGCAAGGGAAGTGTTATTGCAAGAGACATAAGTGAGTATAAGACAGGACTTATTGAGGAAAATATTGACAGAACAGGTGCTTGCGGTGTAAAGGCTGAAGTGTATGATGCAACGAATCTTGATGAGAGCCTCATAGAGAAAGCCGATATTGTCATTGCAGACCTTCCATGTTCAGGTCTTGGTGTTATCGGAAAAAAGAGTGATATAAAGTATAATATGACACCTGAAAAAGAAGAGGAGCTTGTAAAACTGCAGAGGGAGATTCTTGCAAATGCATGGAAGTATCTGAAAAAGGGAGGAACCCTCATATACAGCACATGTACCCTTAACAAAAAGGAAAATATTGAGAATATGAGATATATTGAGGACAATTTTCCTCTTAAACCGGCAGATATATCAAAATATGTTCCGGAGGAATTCTGCGGTGGTACGGCAAAGGACGGCTATTTGCAGATGCTTCCGGGAATAGATGGCTCAGACGGATTTTTCATAAGCCGTTTTGAGAGGTATTAGGATGAAAGAAAGAACAGATATTAAATCATTAAATTTGGATGAATTGAATAAGTTTGTTGAAAGTATGGGAGAAAAGGCTTTCCGTGGGAAACAGATATATGAGTGGCTTCATGTGAAGCTTGCGCGTTCATTTGATGAAATGAGCAATATATCGGTATCACTTCGCTCAAAGCTGGCGGATACATGTGAACTGGCAGCACTTAACCCCGTACAGGTGCTTACATCTGAAATAGACGGAACAAAAAAATATCTCTTTGAGCTCTCAGACGGAAATATAATTGAGAGTGTCCTTATGAGATATCACCATGGCAATTCCGTTTGTATATCAACTCAGGCAGGATGTCGTATGGGCTGCAGATTTTGTGCATCCACTCTTGACGGACTTGCCAGAAATCTAAGACCGTCAGAGATGCTCGATGAGATATACAGCATAGAAAGAGATATAGGTGAACGTGTATCAAACATAGTTCTTATGGGAAGCGGAGAGCCTCTTGACAATTATGACAATGTCATGAAATTTCTGGAGCTTATTTCAGATAAAAACGGTCTTAACATAAGTCAGAGAAACATAACACTTTCAACCTGCGGTATTGTTCCGAAAATATATGAACTGGCGGAAAGAGAAATGCAGATAACTCTGGCAATTTCACTTCATGCCTATGATGATGAGACAAGAAAAGAACTTATGCCTGTGGCGAATGCATACAGTATTGAAAAGATATTGGAAGCATGCCGGTATTTCTTTGAGAAAACGGGCAGAAGAATAACTTTTGAGTATTCTCTTGTCTCAGGGGTGAATGACAATGAAGAAGGGGCAGTGAAACTTGGAGAGCTTTTAAAGGGTATGAACTGTCATGTAAATCTTATTCCGGTAAACCCCATAAAGGAACGTGATTTTAGGCAGTCAGACAGAAAGGCCATTGAAAAGTTTAAAAATAAGCTTGAAAAATACGGATTTAATGTTACACTTAGAAGGGAAATGGGTCGTGACATAAACGGCGCATGCGGACAGCTTAGGAAAAGATATAAAGACGAGATATTGAAGAAAAAGGAGGGGGAGTAATGAGAGCATATGCGTTGACAAACGTGGGTGTCAGAAGAAATACAAATCAGGATTACGTGTATTTCTCTGAAGAGAATGTCGGAAATCTCCCTAATTTACTGGTTGTAGCAGATGGAATGGGCGGTCATAAGGCCGGTGAAGTTGCATCTGAGCTTGCTGTCAATGCAGTTTTACAATCTTTAAAGGAAAATAAGAATACTGACAAAATAACACTTATAGAAGAGGCAATTGCTGCGGCAAACGGCAGAGTACTTGATATGGCAGTGAGCGATGAAAAGTATAAGGGAATGGGAACAACACTTGTTGTTGCAACACTTGATGAAAACATGCTTTACGTTGCCAATGTAGGTGATTCAAGACTCTATCTTATAGATGATGAAGGAATCAGACAGATTACGAGAGACCACTCACTTGTGCAGGAAATGGTAAGCATTGGTGAACTTGATAAGGAGAGTGCGAGGACACATTCGAGAAAAAATGTTATAACCAGGGCTGTAGGAGTTGAGAAAAATCTTATGGCTGACTTTTTTGAAGTCGAGGTGAAAGAGGGAACAAAGGTACTTTTATGTTCTGATGGTTTGACCAATATGGTTGAGGACAAGGATATAAACAGTATCGTCAGTGAAGCAGAAGAAAGTCTGGAGGATGTGGTACATAAGCTGATTGATTCTGCAAATGAGAACGGCGGATTAGATAACATAGCAGTTGTTCTGGCAGAAGTTTAAATAGTTTGGAAAGTAATTATCGAAAGGAAGAGTAAGGAAATATGATGATTAGAAAAGGGATGTTCATTGGTGACAGATACGAAATCATTGATAAAGTCGGTTCAGGCGGAATGTCAGATGTCTATAAGGCATTAGACCATAAACTTAACAGATATGTTGCTGTTAAGATATTGAAAGATGAATTTAGCGAGGATAAAAGCTTTGTTTCAAAGTTCAAGGTAGAAGCTCAGTCTGCTGCCGGTCTGGCACATCCGAATATTGTAAATGTATACGACGTAGGAGAGGAAAACGGACTATACTTTATTGTTATGGAACTTGTAGAGGGAATTACCCTTAAGAAGTATATCGAAAAGAAGGGTAAGCTGCCTGTAAAAGAAGCGGTGAGCATAGCCATTCAGATTGCCCAGGGTATTGAAGCGGCACATAACAACCATATTATCCATAGGGATATTAAGCCGCAGAACGTTATAATATCAAGAGAAGGTAAGGTTAAGGTTACAGATTTTGGTATCGCAAGAGCCGCATCGGCAAATACGATTAATTCCAATGCAATGGGTTCCGTGCATTATATTTCACCGGAGCAGGCGAGAGGCGGATATATTGATGAGAAGAGCGATATTTATTCTTTAGGAATTTCACTGTATGAGATGATTACAGGAAAGGTTCCTTTTGAGGGCGATTCAACCGTAACCATCGCATTACAGCATATAAATGAAGAGCTGCCTTCACCAAAGCTTGAGGTACCTGATCTTCCGGTGAGCGTGGAGAGAATAATTGAGAAGTGTACACAGAAGAAGGCTGAGCGCAGATATCTCAAGGTTTCCACTCTTATTGCAGATTTAAAGAAATCTCTTATTACACCGGATGAAGATTTTGTTGTAATGGCTCCTGCGGCAAATAATAATGCAACAATAATGATTACCGATGAAGAAGTATCAATAATACGTAAGGGTGCAAATGCGTCGTCAGCGGTTGCATTAAACAGTGACAGGACAACGGAAAACAAATCAGGTGATGACGGTAATGATGATGACTTTGATTTTGATGACGATATTGATGCATCAAATCCAAAGTTTGATAAAATAGTTACAATTGGCGCAATAGTTACAAGTGTTGTTGTACTTATAGTATTTATTCTTATTCTTGTAAATATATTAAAGGGATGCGATTCGGATAAAGATAACCCGTATGAGACAACAACTCAGGAACAGACAGGGCTCTTATCAACACAGACAATTGTACCTAAAGTTATCGGTATGACAGAGGATGAGGCAAGAGCAGCATTAAAGAATGCCGAGCTTGGAGTTTTTTATGATTATGAATATCACAATACTGTTCCAAAGGGAGAGGTTATCAGGCAGGATGTCAATGACGGAACGGTTGTTGACAAGCATAAAACAATTACCGTTACATTGAGCAAGGGACCGCAAAAATTTGAAATTCCGCCTGTTGTGGGACTCACAAGAGAGGAAGCAATAAAACTTCTTGAGGATGAAGAAAAGTACGGTCTTGATGTAAAAGTTGAATATGAGTACAGTGATGAGATTGAAGCTGAGAAGTGTATAAAGACAACTCCTGCATCACCTACACAGCTGACATACGGTGCAGCCATTACTCTTTATGTAAGTTCCGGCGTGGATGATACACCTGTACAGGTTACAGATGTAGTCGGAAAGACAAAAGAAGCCGCAAAGAAGGAACTTGAGGATTTAGGACTTGTAGTGGAGATTGAAGAGACATACAGCAGTTCTGTTCCGGCAGGTCAGGTAATATCGGCAGATTTTAAAGAGGGTCAGTCAGTTCCGAAGGGAACAACTATAACTCTTACTGTAAGTAAGGGTGAGGAGCAGTCATCATCGTCTGTAACAAAAAAAGTTAAAAAGACAGAGGTTACCGTCAAAGGGTTCTCAGATTCGGATTTTGAATCAATACCGCAGATTATGGTTCCGGGAGACGGAAGCATGCCGGGTGATACAATGCTTGTTGATGTTACAAAAGGAACATTGACAGCAAGTCTCATAGTGAAGCATGACGGAATGACAACTACAATAGATGTATCACAATACATTGTGACAGCATATGAAACAGGATATACACAGAGGAAGAATACAATACTTATAGATATTCTTGATGTTACAGATGTAACATTTGTTGTAAGTCTTGTATATGAGGACGGATACGGCAATGAGCAGTTACCTGTAAAGGTATATCATGAGAATCATTGCAATACAGAAGAGGTTGAAGTAGAGGTTACAGAATAGTGACAGGAAAGATTATCAAGGGTATCGCAGGAGAATATTTTGTCCATGTGCCGGACAGAGGTATAATCAGGTGTAAGGCAAAGGGAATATTCAGGCATAAAAATATGAAACCGCTTGTTGGTGATAACGTGGAGGTTGAAGTTATTTCTGAGGAAAATGCCACAGGAAGTATTAACGATATCCTTGATAGAAAGAATCAGCTTGTAAGGCCGGCTGTGGCGAACATTGATCAGACACTTGTGGTATTTGCCGCAAAAAGTCCGATGCCTAACAAAAATCTTCTTGACAGATTTCTTGTGATGATGGAATCACAGGATATGGAGAGTATTTTATGCT
The DNA here is from genome assembly GCA_045126475.1 of Lachnospiraceae bacterium. Taxonomy (GTDB): domain Bacteria; phylum Bacillota; class Clostridia; order Lachnospirales; family Lachnospiraceae; genus SVEL01. Next base: position 23,807 of record JBGVOL010000036.1, read on the forward strand.
TCAACAAAATGGATCTGGCTGTCAAAGATGAAATGGATGAACTGAAAGAGACATATGAGAAGGCCGGATACAGAGTGATGCTTATCAGTGTGAGGGAAAACCGGGGCATAGATGAAGTGAAAGAACTTCTCAAGGGAAAAACCACATCTCTGGCAGGACCTTCCGGTGTAGGAAAATCATCTCTTATTAATCTGCTTGTGCCTGATGCTGTTATGGAGACAGGTGATATAAGCAGAAAGATTGAGAGGGGAAAACATACGACAAGGCATTCGGAGATATTCAGTCTTGGCAGGGAAACCTATCTTATGGATACACCGGGATTCAGTTCAATCTATACGTGTGAATGTGAGAAAGAGGAACTGAAGGGATATTTTCCTGAATTCATAAGTTTTGAAGGCAAGTGCAGATTTAATGGCTGTGTTCATGTAAATGAGCCCGATTGTGCCGTTAAGGAAGCAGTGAGACAGGGAAAAATCGGAGAATCCCGATATGAGAATTATGTAGCTTTTTACAATGAGATTAAAGAGAGGAAGAAATATTGAAAATGATCAGGTTATCACCTTCAATTCTGGCGGCAGATTTTGCAGCCCTCGGAGAAGATATAAGAAAAGTAGATGAGGCAGGCGCTGAATATATACACATTGATGTAATGGACGGAATGTTCGTGCCAAGTCTTTCAATGGGGATTCCTGTTGTTCAGAGTATACGAAAAGTGACAAAAAAGGTGTTTGATGTACACCTTATGATAAACGAGCCAATCAGGTATCTTGAAGACTTTAAAAATGCGGGAGCTGATATAATTACCGTCCATGCTGAAGCATGTGAAAATCTTTCAGAGACTCTTGAGAGAATACATGAGCTTGGCTGTAAGGCCGGAGTGTCCGTAAATCCGGGAACAAAGCCTGATGTTATTCTTCCTGTTCTTGATAAAGTTGATTTGATTCTTATTATGACGGTAAATCCGGGCTTCGGTGGTCAGAAATACATTGACAGTGTCACACCGAAGATTAGTGAAGTGCGTAAGATATTGAACGAGAGAGGCCTTGATATTGATATTGAGGTTGATGGCGGAATATCAACAGCAAATGTAAGAACCGTTCTTGATGCAGGCGCCAATATTATTGTAGCAGGTTCAAGCGTTTACAGAGGTGATGCTGCTGCAAATGTAAAAGAGTTTCTTAGAATTTTTAAGGAATATGAAGGTGTATAGTTTATGAGAATATTATTAATTTCAGGTGGCAGCATTAATATTGACTGGGCGGCTGACTTTGTTAAAATTAATAATTATGATAAAATAATAGCAGTGGATGGGGGACTGTCTGCTGCTAATTTATTACAGCTTATTCCGGATGTAATAGTGGGTGATTTTGACACTGTTTCTCAGGAACTGCTGGAACAGTACGGCAGGAATGAGGGATGCGAAACAGTGAGGCTTAATCCGGTAAAGGATGATACAGACACTCAGTATGCAATGAAAATGGCCATAGAGATGGGGGCGGAAGAGATACATATCATCGGGGGAACCGGAGGACGTATTGATCATGGACTTGCCAATATCTTTATGCTTAAGATGGCACTTGAGAAAGGTGTCAAAGCAGTTATGTATGACGAGATTAATAAAATTTACGTCATAAAGGGACATCAGAGAATGAAAAGGGACCCTATGTATGGCGGGTATATTTCTTTTGTACAACTGGAGGGCCCGGCACTTAATGTAACCATGAAAGGTTTTTTGTATAACGTGGAACATTTCGATTTTGATACATCAAAAGAGTACAGACTGGGTGTTTCAAATGAGTTTAAGGACGAGGAAGCTGAGATAACTATAGGACAGGGAATGTTTATTGTCACAGAGATTTCGGAAAGATGATTATATGAGAGAGTTACTAAAGTTAAAGAGAAAGTGGATATTGCTTCTTATACCGGCAGAGTTGATTATTATTTTTCTGTGCCGTACATGGTCGTTTATTGCAGAGTATGTTTTTCGCAGAGTTGTGTACAGATGCCTTTCAATTATTATCGGGGCTGTCACAAGATGGTTCCCGTTTTCTGTTGCGGAGATTATTATCTACACTGTCCCTGTAATTGTGGTGACGATTTTTGTAATGTTTGTAAGAAAAGTCATTATAAGCAAAGGAAGACGCAAAATGGTATGGGCAAAAGCCGCTTTGAATGTACTTTGCTTTGTTTCGGCGGCATCTTTTATGTTTGTGGTATTATGCGGGACAAATTATTACAGGTACAGTTTTATGGAGTATGTCGATTACGAGGTAACAGAGTATGACAAAGAAGACTTGTATAAATTATGCGTTTATCTTGCAGAGAAGGTAAATGAGTCAAGGAGAAATATATCGGCAGAAAATGAAGACGGAACATCTAAGCTTTCCTATGAATCATACGGGCAATTCTTTGATACGGCAGAGGATATTATGAGTGAGTTTTCAAAAAATTATTCTTCAATGAAGTGGTGCACAGGCTCAGCAAAACCTGTCCTTGCATCGAAATATATGTCATATGCGGATACAGTCGGAATATTCATACCGTTTACAATGGAGGCAAATGTAAATATAGATACCGTTCCATATAATCAGCCTTCTGATACACTTCATGAATTGTCACATCTCAGGGGAATCATGAGAGAGGACGAGGCAAATTATGTATCATATCTGGCATGTGTATCGTCGGGAGAGCCGGATTTTGTTTACAGCGGATATATGATGGCATATATTTATGCAACAAACAAGCTGTATGATGAAGATTATGAAATGTACGGTGAAGTGAGAAGCAGGTTAAGCAATGATGTATTGGCAGACCTTAGAGCCAACAGTGAATATTGGAAACAGTTTGACACACCGGTGGGAAATAAGATATCATCAGTATCAGCACAGGTAAATGATGCATATCTGAACATAAATGGTCAGAAAGAAGGAACAAAGAGCTACGGAATGGTGGTTGACCTTCTTCTGGCGGAGTATAAGAGCAGGTTTGGACAGTAAGATAAGAACGCACAGGATGAGTGAATGTATGAGAAAAGGCAGACATGGTAAAATTAAATATCTTTTATGTGCTTTTACGGTGTTTTTTGTCGTACTGACAGTACCGTACACGGATTATTTTAATGACAGTCAGATTGCAAATGTTATGGCTGCGGATAAAGACAGCACGATGATAAGGGTTGGCCTTGAGGGTGTTTATTATAATAAACAGTCTGTCACCATAAGAAATGCAGATATTGTTGTAGGCTATTCGGTGGATAATTCGTATTACAGGGAAATGGCTATATCGGGTGGAAGTTTTACATTTATGCCATTTACGGAAAGTATGAGCCTGTCAGGAAACTATTCTTCATACGACGATGCAAAAAATGCTGCTTTGACACAGAAAAACAGAGGAGTTGAAGCATACCCCGTACTTTTGTACCTTAATACGTGGTCTGTTGCCATGTGCGGTTCGGGAAGCCAAGACGGATATGCGGTAATGGTATCATCATCATCCGGCGAAAAATTTATATATACAGTCAACGGAAATGGTGCTTATCCGCAGATTTCGGCCGGAAAATCAAACTCTTTTGGTGTGTATGTGGTAGATATGGGTGAGCGTCAGTACAGAGGCAGAATGGAAATCGGCAGATACGGAGAAATATCTTCTCTTAAGGCTGTTAATATTGTTGAACTTGAGGAATACCTATATGGGGTTGTACCGTGTGAGATGGTATCATCGTGGCATGATGAAGCCCTTAAGACACAGGCAGTATGTTCGAGAAGTTATGCATACACGGCGGGATTCGAAAGCGGTACGGATTTGACAAACCCATATTCACTGTGTGATACTACATCAAGTCAGGTATATAAGGGTTACGGCTCAGAGCGCACAAGCACAAATAACGCTGTAGATGCAACAGAAGGGGAGATAATATATTATAACGGAAAACCCGTCAGAGCGTATTACTCTTCTACAAGCGGCGGAAGTACGGAAAATGTTGAAGATGTGTGGGGGACACCATACGGATATCTGAGACAGGTTTCAGATATATATGAGCTTGAACCGGAGCTTGATCCATGGATTATTAAACTTACAGCAAAAGAGGTAGAGTCACTTCTAAAAGAAAACGGTGTGTCCGTGGGAAAGATAACGGACATCAGACCTTTTGTGATGACACAGTCAGGAAGGGTATTTTCAGTTGAAATACAGGGGGATTCAAAACAGGTTATCACAGGTGATAAGCTTAGAAAAATATTCAGTCTTTACAGTACCAAATATAAAGTGATAAAATATAGTGACAATCCGGATTATGTTGCAGTGCTTACCGGGAACGGAAAGTATGCTCTGGATATAGCTGACAGTTATATTGCGGGAGGAAACTTTACTGTAAACAAGGCATCCGGTGAAATAGAACAATTTGTTGTAATGACAGCAGATAATCTTATTAATTACCCTGCAAAGGCACCGGCAGACGGCAATACATATTACATTGCCGGTATGGGATACGGACATGGTGTCGGAATGAGCCAGTCGGGAGCAAAGGGAATGGCAGAAGCAGGATTTACCTATAAACAGATATTAAAACATTATTATACCGGAATAGAGGTTCGATAAGATGAAATTACATGATTTTTACTATGATTTACCACAGGAATTAATTGCCCAGGATCCGCTGGAGGACAGAACGGCAAGCAGGCTTATGCATATGGACAGAAAGACGGGACAGATAGAGCATAAGGTATTCAGTGACGTTATTGATTATTTAAATGAGGGCGATTGTCTTGTAATAAACGATACAAAGGTTATACCGGCAAGACTCTTCGGAACGAGAGAAGATCATGAGGGCAAGATTGAGATTTTACTGCTGAAACGCAGGGAAAATGATATATGGGAAACACTTGTAAAACCGGGAAAGAAGTGTAAACCGGGAACACGTCTTGTATTTGGTGAAGGGCTTTTGAAAGCTGAGATTTTAGATGTTGTTGACGATGGCAACCGCCTCATAAAATTCTACTATGACGGAATCTTTGAGGAGATACTTGATAAGCTTGGTCAGATGCCGTTGCCTCCGTATATTACCCATGAGCTTAAGGATAAAAACAGATACCAGACGGTATATGCGAAACATGAGGGTTCAGCAGCGGCACCTACGGCGGGACTTCATTTTACAAAAGAACTTCTTGAAAGAATAGAGAAAAAAGGTGTTACTGTTGCACATGTAACACTCCATGTAGGTCTTGGAACATTCAGACCGGTTAAGGTGGAAAATATACTGGAGCATCATATGCATTCAGAATATTTTGTCATAGAAGAAAGCGAAGCGGCTAAGATAAACAGGGCAAAGGAAACAGGACACAGAGTTATTTCCGTGGGAACAACAAGCTGCCGTACACTGGAGTCGGCGGCGACGGATGACGGAAAGATAAGTGCGGCTTCAGGCTGGACGGATATATTCATTTATCCGGGTTACAGGTTTAAGCTTATAGACGGACTGATAACCAATTTCCATCTTCCTGAATCGACGCTTCTCATGCTTGTATCTGCATTTGCAGGTAAGGATAATATCATGGCAGCATATGAAGAGGCGGTGAAGGAGAGGTATCGCTTTTTCAGCTTCGGGGATGCTATGTTATTGTTGTAAAACAACAGAATAAACATAACGAGTACAGAACTAAGGAGGTATGATGTAATGGAGGAAAAAAGAAAATCAAAACGTATGGAACTTGACGCAGTGCTTAAGCTTAACCAGCTTAAGACGAAGAGAGATATCTCAGGACTTACCAAAGAAGAATTTGCGGTAAATATTTTAAATGTGTCTACCGGAGGTATTGCTTTTAAATCAAAGGAAGAATTGAGGCTTAATACATATTACGACCTGCATCTTGTATTATGGACGAAGTCGTCTTTTGATACAGTTATTGAGGTTGTGCGTATGGAAAATATGGGCGGTGATGAAATATTATACGGATGCCGTTTTATCGGAATGAAGCCGTCTCAGGAAATGGAGATTCAGATTTACGAGGTATTGCAGGATATCCAGTAAAACCTGAAAAAGAAAGTGACAGATATGACAGAAAGATTTGAAGTTAAACCCTTGCAGTGCAAAGATATAAAGGTTACGGTTCCCGGTTCAAAAAGTATTACAAACAGGGCGCTTCTTTTGGCAGCATTGACAGACGGGGAAAGTGTTTTAAAGGGTACGTTGTTCAGTGACGATTCAAGACATTTTCTGCAGTCTTTAAAAGACCTTGGATTTGAGCTTGATGTAAATGAAACTGCCAAGACTGTCCGTGTGTCGGGGTGCGGCGGGAGAATACCCGAAAAAAGTGGGACAATTTATGTCGGAAGCGCAGGTACTGCGGCAAGATTTTTGACAGCGATGCTTGGATTGTCAGACGGAGAGTATATTATTAATGCATCGGAACAGATGAAAAAAAGACCTATGAAGCCTTTGTTTGATGCACTTAAGAGTCTAGGCAGTTCCATTGAATTTATGGAGGAGAAAGATTCACTGCCGGTTAAGATAAAGGGTTGCTTTTACGGTGATGAAGCTAAGGACAGTGCAAGCTGTGATGTACGGAAAATTCAGCTTGATATATCAAAAAGTACCCAGTTTTTAAGTGCATTTCTTATGACAGGCTGCATGTGCAGAGAAGGCCTGGAAATTGAGATAATCAGCGAGAAAAAAGAAGGTTCATATATTGATATTACAAAGAAAATGGTTGCTGAATTCGGAGGAAAGATTGGGTTTGACGGTATATCTTACAGAGTATCTCC
>JBGVOL010000037.1:0-16275 GCA_045126475.1 Lachnospiraceae bacterium
GCCCTCTTTGAAATCTGCTCTCTGCTTGGCAATAGCTTTACCGCCCTGTGTCCGCTCTATAATCATGGCTCTTTCAAATTCTGCAAATGCCAGTAGATTAGTAACAATCAATCTACCCATAGGACTGTTTTCAATTAACCCCATGTTCAGAATGTGGATTTTGACACCCTTGTTTAATAATTGGTCGATATATCCTAATCCCTCTTTAGTGGAACGACAGAAGCGGTCTAACTTAGTTACAATCACATAATCATTTTCCTGTGCTTTCTCCAGTATTTGATTAAATAATGGTCTTTCTTTTGCTCCCGAATAACTTTCAACAATAATTTCAGCGTCTGCATATACCGCCTGTATTGTATTTGTCTGTTCCTCAATACTATTTCCGTCTAGCTGTCCTTTTGTACTTACTCTGCAATATCCGTATTTCATAATTCATCTGCTCCTTTCGTGTGTGGCTGATTTACTTTTGACCATAAGAAATGACACCGCACAAAGCCTGTAAATACGCTGACTTCATAACGGTGTCAAATCTTATAAGTTTTGATACTGATAAATAGATTTCATGGCTCAATTTTGAGCAGTGAAATAATATAAATTGGTGGCTGATTTTTCAGCCGTCAAATAATGATTCCGTAACGCAATTTTGCGTTGCCATTTTCATACCATAAGTGTGTTGTAACTGTGCATGAAAAGTGTAAAAAATCCTTTATTTATAATGATTTCTGACGATACACCCCCTGTTTAATTCATCTGATTAAGATTATTCCTTAATATCTCTAATCCCTCTTTGGAATTACCTAAATAATACTTCTGTGTAACATTACTTGAAGCGTGTCCCATTTGATTGCATAAGATGTGCATAGGGGTATTAAGCATAGCAAGTCTTGTTCCGTATGTATGTCTTAGATAATGGTATTTGAAGCAGATTCCATGTTGAGCCTTAATCTTTTGAGTATGGTATTTCATGGAATTGACTGTCTGTATTTTTCCCTCATCTAAGGAATTAACCAACTCCAAACTGGATATTTTATGTTTGCCCATATCCATTAAGAGAGTTTGGTTTTGTTCTCTCTGCTCTGATAATGACTTAGCCATTTTATCTCTGTGCTGTTTTGCCTTTAGCAGATATTCTTTTAGTGGTTCTGCCATAATGATTTCTCTACGGGCATTTCTTGTCTTTAAAGATACCAGTTTAATGATTCCGTCTTGATATTGCATTTGGCGGTCTATTTTGATGATTCCCTGTTCAAAATCAACATTACACCATTTTAGACCATAACATTCATTGATACGCAATCCGCAGTATTTCCCCAACATAAAAGCTGTTTCAGCATTAGTACCTTTGAAATACTCTGATAAAATAATCATTTCCTCATTAGAAAAGGTTACTATGTCTGTATCTTCATCAACTTTCATTTTCGGCATATGGATTTTAGTATCTTTGTTTTTGCAAAGTCTGTCATATTGTTCGGCACTAAGATAATTTCGGGAATATGCCTGTCCGAAGATGAGATAAAACATCTTTAAAAATGATTCCGTATAACTGTATGCTCTGTTATCGGTGTAATACAGTTCAGCAAGATAATCATTGATTTCAGCGGTGGTAATATCGGTTATGTATCGTTTACCGAATTTAGCCTTAATATGATTATTCCATAAGCTGTCCTGTTTCTTGATAGTAGCATAGGCTTTACCCGCTCTGCCAAACTCACAATATTCCTCATAAACTTCTTTAACTGTTCTCTTGGGTATCTTTGTTTGTGGTGGAACAGTAGCATTTATCTTTTCGTTAATGATTGCCTGTTGTCTTGCCTTAATAGCAGAGTTCTTTGTTTTAAAGGGTTTACCCTGTTCGTCAAAGGTTCTTTTACTTTCTTTAAGAGTACCCTCGATTTTGATTTTATAGCGGTATCCCCAATAGCCATTATCTAATTGGAATATACCTGTATCTTTTTTGTTGCTCATAAGCCGTTTTCCTCCTGTGAAATAAGAGGAAATGAGGTGGTTTTTATCTATTCCCACTTTATAGAAATTGAAGATAGAAGTGGTGTAGTGGATTACCACCTTTTTACCACTTTTGATGTGAAAATCCCTTATTTTAAGGCATAAAAAAGAGAGAACAGATTTCTCCATTCTCTCTAAAATATCCTTTATCTAAGTGGTTTTTTTATGCTCCGAAGTAACGAGCAAGAAGTCCTTCAAATGCTTTTCCATGTCTCGCCTCGTCTCTTGCCATCTCATGTACTGTATCATGGATTGCGTCGAGGTTTGCCTTCTTTGCTCTTAATGCAAGATCAAACTTTCCTGCTGTAGCACCGTTCTCTGCTTCAACTCTCATCTCAAGATTCTTCTTTGTGCTGTCTGTAACAACCTCACCAAGAAGCTCTGCAAACTTAGCTGCATGCTCTGCCTCTTCGAATGCCGCCTTCTCCCAATACATACCAATCTCAGGATAGCCCTCTCTGTGAGCTACTCTCGCCATTGCAAGATACATACCTACTTCTGTACACTCACCCATAAAGTTTGCTCTGAGGTCTTCCTTAATGTCATCTGTTACTTCAGGAGCCTGTGCAACACCAACAACGTGCTCTGCAGCCCATGTCTTCTCAGCTTCTACCTTCTCAAACTTCTCTGCAGGTGCCTTACATACAGGGCAGCTCTCCGGAGCTGAATCTCCCTCATGAACATATCCGCATACCTTACATACATACTTTGCCATATTTTTTCCTCCTTAAATATATATCTTATTTTTTAATATCAGTAATCATTACTGTTTTAATATAACATACTGTTTATTGATTGTCAATTATCAATTAGATTTTTTTAAGCATTCCTCGCAAATACCATAAAAGAATGTGCTGTGACCGTCTATACGTCCTTTAAAATTCTTTTCTGCCAGCGTATTTATAAAATCGATACTGTCCATATCCACATCAGATACACTGTTGCAATCTCTGCATATAAAATGATAATGCGGCATAACATTGGGGTCAAAATGATCGTTGCCATCGTCACAGGAAATCTTTGCCACTTTGCCCAGTTCTACAAGAAGCGCCAGATTTCTGTATACTGTTCCAAGGCTTATATTAGGGTATTCTTCCCTGATATTTTTATAAATATACTCAGCAGTAGGATGATCTTTTCTTCCCTCAAGAAACTTCACGATTGCTTCTCTTTGCCTGCTGTATTTAATTACTTTTCCTGTACTCACAAGCATACCACCTTTCATATTTAATTCCCATCGCAAATCAGTAATTATTATTGATATTAGCATTATAATCTTGTTGTGTCAAGTTCAAATTTCTTTTAGTTTCCATTCATAATTGATAAAACTCCAAGTAAAAGCTATCTGGTACTTAAGTCTCAATTTATTTTTTTCTATTGCATTTTCAGTTCTTCTGATGTATCATTCATTACATACGTAGTTTTCAATACTACTTGTTGTGGTTTTGTACAATTACGTCATGAATTATCTTATACCATTTGTGAAATACTACTAAATATAGATATAAGGAAAAAGGAGGTTTTACTATGATGAAAAAAATTGAAAATTCAATGAAACAGGCTATTATCAAGCTAAAAGATCCCGGCAGCGCCATCACACATTTTATCGGAATGCTCATGGCAATATTTGCAGCTACACCGCTTATATTAAAATGCGGCAATCACCCTGATAAGATTCACATCGTATCTCTCAGCATTTTTATAGCCAGCATGATTTTACTCTATGCAGCAAGCACCCTTCATCATTCTTTGAAGCTTTCTGGAAAAGGGGACAGATTATTTAAGAAAATTGACCATATGATGATATTTGTGCTTATAGCAGGAACTTATACCCCTGTATGTCTCATAGTTCTTGAGCCAAATGTGGGAATACCTCTCTTATCACTTGTCTGGGGTATAGCAATCGGTGGCATCATTATTAAAGCTTTATGGATTACTTGTCCGAAATGGTTCTCTTCACTTTTATATATTGCCATGGGTTGGGTATGCGTTATTGCATTTACACAGATACTTCATAACCTGTCAAGAGCTGCATTTGCATGGTTACTGGCAGGCGGTATCATATATACCGTAGGTGGTATAATATATGCACTTAAGCTTCCAATCTTCAACAACCGCCATAAATATTTTGGAAGTCACGAAATCTTCCACCTGTTTGTAATGGCCGGAAGCTTCTGTCACTTCATACTCATGTACAATTACCTTACGGTCATGTAGCGTGTAACGAGCCATGCAAAGTCAGAAATGAGAAGCCCCATAGGAGTGCTTGCATTCCTATGGGGCTTCTCATTTCTGGCTTTATACGGCGACAGCCGGCATGAATAGGTGCGTCTGCACCTATGAATGGCATGGCTCGGTTTTCCATTTCTGATAAACTAAAGATATGTAGAAGCGTGCAATCCTGCACGCTTTTACCTTTTTAAAGGTAATCTATCTAAAGCAACAGACTTTAAAAGGTTATCAAACGATTCATCGTTGTAGAAGAGCCTGTTTGCGACCTTTCATACTATATAATATGCGTATGGCATAACTTCGTTACAGTCTGTTTTCAGATATTCATGTTACTCATAATTAAGATAATCCATAGGGTCAACCGGCTCACCGTTATGTGTCATCTTTATATAAAGATTAGCACCCTCCACAGAATAGTATTTTGTCGGATTTCCAATATATCCTATAAGGTCTCCCTCTTCAAGAGTTGCGCCTTTTTCAACCTGCACATCCTTGAGCTGCCCGTATGTGACCATATAGCCGTTTCCCATTGATACCGTCACATTATTTCCAATCTCGGCATTGTAAGAGATTTCTTCAATCACACAGGCATGTCCCGCGTAGACAGGTGTACCGACCTCTGACTGAATACAAACCGCATCTGAACACTTGTACAAATCAAGCGTTGCAAAATATACCGTATTTTCCATATCATAATCAATTAAAATATTCCCTTCCACAGGCCATACCAATGTACTTGACACATCAAAACTGATTCCCACAGGGCCTGATGCTTCGTCTGATTTTTCTCCGTCAGCATCATTGTCTGTCTGATTATCATTGTCTGCCACGTTTGACTGGTCAGTATTATCCGACGCAGTTTTATCATCCGAAGATTCACCCTTATTCTCAGGAGTATCCGGCACTTTACCTCCCGGTTTTACCGCAGTCACATCATTCTGATCTGACACAACAAGACCTGACTCATTCTCATTGTCAGAAATTCCGTCCGCTACATCTGACTTTCGTCCTGTAGTTTCATTCTCACCAATGTCAACTATCGGTGCCTTATTATCTTCCTTTTCCGGAGTGCTTAAAAGTACTCCGCCAACTATGGCCGATACTGCCAAAACACCCGCAGCAGCGGCGGCAACTATTGTTTTATCGCCAAACAGCTTTCTTTTATATCCCATATTTCCTCCTTTATATGCTAGAAATTATGGTATTATTCTGCCCATAAAGAAGTTAAATATACCCCCGTATAATAATGCTGTAAAATCTCAGTATAACTTTTCCCGCTTCGTGCCAATTCTTTAGCTCCGTACATGCTAAGACCAAGACCGTGACCCGCCCCTTTGGTAATGATTCGTATATCACCTTCATACTCTTCAACCTGGAAATTCGGTGAGTTTAAGTTAAAAACATGAGCAAATTCGTCCCCTGTCATCTGCACATTTCCAATTTGAAGCAAATTGACATACCCTGCTGAGTCACGTGCCACTATCTGCAAAGTTTCCAATGGATTATCGTCTGATATTGATATGTCAGCTTTTGCATCGCGAAGTTTTTTTACAAACTCCGACTTTTGAATCGAGACTCCGTTTAGGTAATCATCTGATTCCACATCCTTACCGCTCTGCACCGACATAAGATAACCATATCCCTCTCCAAGCACTTCACATCCGTTGCGCGTATATCCGCATGAAACACTGTGAAAATACGGTTTGATGAGTTTTTCCTCATATGTTATCACCTGCATGGATGTATTACTTACAATCTTCATCAGCCTGTTATACTTATCAGGAAACTCATCACCCCATATTTTCTCCAAATCCTCAAATAAAATGTACTCTAATTCCAATTTATCTGCATTTATTTCGTTACAACCCTCCGACTGCATTTTTTCACATATATATGTACGGATTATGACCGCCTGAGCCTTAAGTGCTTCCTCTTCATCAGATATATCCATCTGTTTCATAAGGACACACGCAGTAAAATCCTCAACATCCATTTTTCCCTCTCCGACAATAACATTTCTGCCACTGTCCGCAGAATCATATATTTTTTCTCTGTTATTTTCTCCAAAAATCAATGTAAATATCCACGGAAAGCAGATAACAGCCGCGGCAATAAGAAGATATCTCATTATATTTTTAATAATTTTATTTTTGAGCAAAAAAATAACCCCCTCACAATGAAACAAGCCTGAAATAACTTATTTCATATATATGTGAGAGGGCAAATTAGTATTCACAGTCAATTTAGAAACATAAGCAATATCGTCTTGCTTGCAAGTAAGAGATTGCTTGTGGTTCTAAATTAGACCTGCGAAGCAGGAACTTCCACATACATGAGTAAAACAGCAGCCTCGAAGAGGCGACCAGCCGCATAGCGGATGGGTTTTACGAATGTAGGTGGAAGTACTGTGAATAAATACTGTGAATAAATACTGTAAATACTAAAATCTATTTACATATCAACCTTAACTTTCTCAAGGTGCCATATATCTTTTACATATTCCTCGATAGTTCTGTCTGATGAGAACTTTCCGACATTAGCCACATTTAATATGGCTGATTTTGCCCATCTCTTCTCATCTCTGTATGCGGCCTCAACCTTCTTCTGTGCCTCAACATATGAATGGAAGTCCTTAAGTATAAAGTACTGGTCAGCTTTACCATACTTAGTTGTCAGAAGGGCATCATAAAGCTCTCTGAATCTCTCTGAATCATCAGGAGCATATGTGCCGTTAATAAGCTGCATAAGCACTTTTCTTACATCCATATCGTTGTTGAAGATTTCCATCGGATTATACCCGCCGTTCTGCTCGTAACGGATAACCTCGTCTGAAGAAAGACCGAAGATAAATGCATTCTCCTTGCCGACTTCCTCAACGATTTCAACATTTGCACCGTCCATTGTACCAAGTGTAAGTGCTCCGTTGAGCATGAACTTCATGTTACCTGTACCGGAAGCCTCCTTTGAAGCTGTGGAAATCTGCTCAGATACATCTGCGGCCGCAAAAATCAACTCAGCATTTGATACTCTGTAGTTCTCGATAAATACTACCTTAATCTTGCCGTTTATTGACCTGTCGTTGTTAATTACATCTGCTACACTGTTTATAAGCTTAATTGTAAGCTTTGCACGGCGGTAGCCTGCTGCTGCCTTAGCACCGAATATGAATGTTCTCGGGTAGAAATCCATGTTTGGATTTTCCTTAATCATATTGTAAAGGTGCATTACATGTAAAATATTTAAAAGCTGACGCTTATATTCATGAAGTCTCTTAACCTGAACATCGAAGATTGAACGAGGGTCAACCTCAATACCGTTATGTTCCTTAATATACTTGGCAAGTCTGACCTTGTTCTGATACTTGATATTCATAAATTCATGCTGGCACTTTTCATCATCAGCATATACTTCAAGTCTCTTTATACGTGACAAATCTGTTGCCCACTCAGCACCAATCTTGTCTGTTACCCAGTCTGCAAGAAGCGGATTACCGTGCATAAGGAATCTTCTCTGTGTGATTCCGTTTGTCTTATTGTTGAACTTCTCCGGCATCATCTCGTAGAAATCCTTAAGCTCCTGATTCTTTAAAATCTCTGTATGAAGTCTTGCAACACCGTTTACTGAGAATCCCGCGCAGATAGCAAGATTTGCCATTCTTACCTGACCGTCGTAAACGATTGCCATCTTCTTTATTTTCTCCTGATTTCCCGGATATTTGCTCTGGATATCCTTGACAAAGCGTCGGTTAATCTCCTCAATAATCTGATAGCATCTAGGAAGAAGCTTAGAGAACAGTTCGATTGGCCATTTTTCAAGTGCTTCCGCCATAATTGTGTGATTGGTATATGCAGTACATTTTGTTGTAACTTCCCATGCCTCATCCCATGACAAATCATATACGTCAAGGAGAAGTCTCATAAGCTCTGCCACACAGATTGTAGGATGTGTATCGTTAAGCTGGAACACAACCTTCTCGTGAAGCTTTCTAATATCATCATGAGTGTCCATGTATTTCTTAAGCGCTGTCTGCACACTGGCTGAAACGAAGAAATACTGCTGCTTTAATCTCAGTTCCTTACCTGCATAGTGGTCATCACAAGGATAAAGTACCTCTACAATAGTCTTTGCAAGATTTTCTTCCTCAGTAGCCTTGATATAATCACCCTTATTGAATGAATCAAGCATAAAGTGCTGTGTAGGTTCTGCATCCCAGATTCTTAAGGTATTAACGATATTGTTGCCGTAACCTACAATAGGAAGGTCATATGGAATAGCTCTTACCGATCTGAAGCCATCCTGTACGACTCTTTCTCTTCCGTCTTCGCCTTTCTCCCAGCGTGTGTATCCGCCAAACTTAACCTCGCATGCATACTCGTCACGGCGAACCTCAAACGGATTACCGTTCTTAAGCCAGTTGTCAGGTACTTCAACCTGATAACCGTCACGAATCTCCTGCTTGAACATTCCGTATCTGTAACGTATTCCGCATCCGTATGCCGGATATCCAAGTGTTGCAAGAGAATCGAGGAAACATGCCGCCAGACGTCCAAGTCCTCCGTTTCCAAGTGCTGCATCCGGCTCCTGGTCTTCAATTGAATTAAGGTCAAGACCAAGCTCAGCTATAGCTTCTTTAATCTCCTGTCTTGCAGAGAGATTAATGATGATATTACCAAGCGCACGTCCCGTAAGGAACTCCATTGAAAGGTAATACACTGTCTTTGCATCCTTTAACTCATACTCTTTATGAGTCGCAATCCACTGGTCTATAATATAGTCCTTTAATCCATAAGCGACACCTGTGTAAATATCCTGCTGTGACGCCTCCTCAAGTGTCTTTCTGGAAACAACCTTAACATAGTCCTTAACCTGTTTCTTAAACTCTTCTTTAGAGAATGACACACTGCTCATATCTCCATTCCTCCTATCTTCATACACATTTTCATATCAACCGCCCGGCTTATTTACCGCGGGAAGCTGTGCAGACGCTATACGCGCTGCACACCGATAACTACATCCTCGCCGTTGATATTCCACTGCTTATTATATCCGTCTATTTTACCAAAAATGACATCATTTGCCAATACTTCTGACATGATTTTATCTCGGTTTCTGTTCATAATATCAACAATTTTTGAATTCTCTGCTATGAAGATATTAATTTTATCCATAACCTCGAAATCAGCCTCTTTTCTCATTGTCTGAACCTTGCTGATAATCTCTCTTACATAGCCTTCTTCAATAAGCTCTTCTGTCAGATTTGTGTCAAGAACTACTGTTATATTGTTGTCATTTTCTGATACATAGCCCTCCATCTGAGTCATTTCAATGAGCAGGTCATCCTTTGTGAGCTCTACCTCTGTGTCACCCACAGTAAACTTAAGTACTCCTGCTGATTCAAGCTCATCCATTGCAGCATTTCCGTCAAGGGCTGACAGATGCTCTTTTATGCCGCCAAGCTGTTTTCCGTACTTCGGACCAACTGTCTTAAGCTGTGGCTTAAATGTATATGTTGTAAAGCTTCTGACGTCCTGGGTAAATGTAACATTCTTTACATTAAGTTCGTCCTCTATAATATCCTGATAGAACTCAGGGAGGTCAAACTCAGCCTTTACATACATCTGGCCGATTGGCTGACGGTTCTTGATATTTGACGCATTTCTTGCGGCACGTCCCATAACGACGATATCGAGAACCTTCTCCATCTTATCTTCCAGATCCTTGTCAATAAACTTCTCATTTACAGCAGGGAAGTCACAAAGGTGAATACTTTCAGGCGCATCTTTATAGATATTTCTTACAAGGTTCTGATAAATATCCTCTGTCATAAACGGAATCATAGGTGCTGCCGCCTTGCTTATTGTCACAAGGGCTGTATAAAGTGTCATGTAAGCATTTATCTTATCCTGCTCCATTCCCTTTGCCCAATAACGGTCTCTTGAACGGCGCACATACCAATTACTCATCTCATCCACGAAATCAGACAATGCTCTGGCTGCCTCCGGTATTCTGTAATTTGCAAGGTTGTCATCAACCTGTCCTACGACTGTGTTCAGCTTAGACAAAAGCCATTTGTCCATAACAGGAAGTTTGTCGTACTCAAGCTCATACTTGCTTGGGTCAAACTCATCAATATCTGCGTAAAGTACATAGAATGCGTAAGTATTCCAAAGTGTACCCATGAACTTTCTCTGACCTTCCGTAACAGCCTTATCATGGAATCTGTTTGGCAGCCATGGTGCTGAATTGATGTAGAAATACCAGCGGATTGCGTCTGCTCCGTGTGTCTCAAGTGCTGTAAACGGGTCAACTGCATTTCCTTTTGACTTACTCATCTTCTGTCCGTTCTCGTCCTGAACATGTCCAAGTACAATAACGTTCTTGTAAGGCGCCTTGTTGAAAAGAAGTGTTGACTCTGCAAGAAGTGTGTAGAACCAGCCTCTTGTCTGGTCAACTGCCTCTGATATAAAGTCAGCAGGGAACTGCTGCTCAAATAAATCTTTATTCTCAAACGGATAATGGTGCTGTGCAAACGGCATTGCTCCTGAATCAAACCAGCAGTCAAGAACTTCCGGTATTCTTGTCATCTCACCGCCGCACTTAGGGCATTTAAGCTTTACTTCATCGATATACGGTCTGTGAAGTTCAACCTCTGCTGCCTTCGGGTCACCTGCCATCTCTGCAAGCTCTGCACGGCTTCCCACTGCATGCTGGTAACCGCATTTACATTCCCATATATTCATCGGTGTTCCCCAGTAACGGTTACGTGAAACACCCCAGTCCTGAACGTTTTCAAGCCAGTTACCGAAACGGCCTGTTCCGATTGACTCAGGAATCCAGTTGATTGTATTGTTGTTTGCAATAAGGTCATCCTTAACTGCTGTCATCTTTATGAACCATGACTCTCTTGCGTAGTAAATAAGCGGAGTATCACATCTCCAGCAGTGAGGATAGCTGTGCTCAAACTTTGGAGCATCATATAAAAGTCCTGCTTTGTCAAGGTCTGTGAGAACCATAGGGTCTGCCTTCTTGCAGAATACTCCTGCGTAAGCTGTCTCCTCTGTCATCTCACCCTTGCCGTTTACAAACTGTACAAACGGAAGGTCATAGAGTCTTCCTACTCTTGCATCATCTTCACCGAATGCAGGTGCAATATGAACAACACCTGTACCGTCTGTCAATGTTACATACGGCTCGCATGTAACGAAAAATGCCTTCTTGCCCTGCTTTGCACATGTCTCATTTGCAAAATCAAAAAGTGGCTCATACTCCTTGTACTCAAGGTCCTTACCTACATATCTTTCAAGAATCTCGTATGCAGGCTTAGCCTCCACACCATTCTCAGGGTCGGCCTTAACTGCAAGCTTTCCGAGAACTGTATCAAGAAGTGCCTCTGCCATGTAATATGTGTAGCCGTCAGCAGCCTTAACCTTTGCATATTTCTCTACAGGGTTTACACAGAGTGCAACATTTGAAGGAAGTGTCCATGGTGTTGTTGTCCATGCAAGGATATATGCATCCTCTCCCTTCACCTTAAATCTCACGATTGCAGAACGTTCCTTTACATCCTTGTAGCCCTGTGCAACCTCCTGACTTGAAAGAGGTGTACCGCAGCGAGGACAGTAAGGAACAATCTTAAATCCCTTGTATAAAAGATTTTTATTCCAGATTTCCTTTAAAGCCCACCACTCAGACTCAATGAAATTGTTATCATATGTTACATATGGGTTATCCATATCAGCCCAGAAACCTACAGTACTTGAGAAATCCTCCCACATACCTTTATATTTCCAGACACTTTCCTTACACTTCTCAATAAACGGCTCCATACCATACTCTTCAATCTGGTCCTTGCCGTCTAAGCCCAAAAGCTTCTCTACTTCAAGTTCAACAGGAAGACCGTGTGTATCCCATCCTGCCTTTCTCGGAACCATATATCCCTTCATAGTCCTGTATCTTGGAATCATATCCTTGATAACACGTGTAAGCACGTGACCAATGTGCGGCTTACCGTTTGCCGTAGGAGGTCCGTCATAGAATGTATAAGTCTCTCCCTCTTTTCTGTTTTCCATAGACTTTCTGAAAATGTCATTATCTTTCCAGAACTGCTCAGTCTTCTTTTCCCTCTCAACAAAGTTGAGGTTAGTTGATACCTTGTCGTACATGTTTTTCTCCTTCCATTGATTTGTGTATATTAGGGAAGTTCAGAGGACTTTCCTATATAACAAAGTAGCTCGTCCTGTAAAAGGACGAGCGTAATGTCGTTAACCACCTGTTACACTGTTTCGTACGCCTGCAATGCATTTAATACGAACCTCCCATAACGCAGGAATTGCGGCACGTTCTACTGGGTGCTTTTATTAAGCTTCCTTTCGATATGCAACTCGGGAGTGATATTCATCTGTATCCTACCGGTATCTGCATCCCACCATCGCAGACTCTCTTTGACTTTCCTATACAAACTACTGTCTCCGTCACTGTTTTTAAGGCTTTATATTTAATTCAATCTTACAGGATTATACAACCTGAAATAGGGGTATGTCAAGCCGGATATTACTTCGCAGCCTTCTTCTCCGCTGCCTTTTTCGCCTTTGCAACTTCCTTGGCTGCCTTTTTCTCTGCCTTTTCCTGTGCTTTGCGCTTCTTTGGGTCAGTCTCCACGATTGGTCCCCTGATTCTCTTTGCAGATGTAACGTATATACCGCTTACGGTTGCCTTAACTTCCTGCTTTGGTGCAAGTGTCTCATAAACCTTCGCATCACAGATAAGTGACATTACCCTTGGGCCAACCTTTACCTTAATCATAGGCAGCTTGGCACGGCGGAGATACTTCGGTGTCTGCTCCGTAACAGCCTTTGGCAAACCTGCCTCCGAAAGTTTCATTTTTTTCTTATCAATAATAAAGAAATTCATTGTCTGAGCTGCTGCATCTATTGAAGCCTGACTTGCTTCCTGCTTTTTCTGTAAGCGTCTTCCCACAAAATAAAGGACAACAAACGCTACCAGTACCACAGCGAGAATAACCAATAATACTATACCTAATGTTCCCATTCTTTCCTCCAAATAAATTTTATTAACACTTCGTCCATTTTATCATCTTAAAAATGAAAACACAACGCTTTTTTTAGACCAGCTCCTTATTTTTCATGACCATTTCCTTTATAATATCATGAGTATATGCTCCAAGACGTTTTTTCTCTTCCTTTGTGAGTTCATTAACATCTATAGGCTTTCCGTACTCTATGACAACATGAGCTTTCCTTACCTTTGGGAACTGGTCCTCAAATATGGCACTTGTATTATTTATGGCTACAGGTATAATAGGGCAGCCACTCTTCTCTGCCATCTTTAGGCTTCCTTCCTTAAACTCAATCATATCCTCATCACGTTCTGCCCTTGTTCCCTCCGGGAAGACAAAAACGGATATTCCCGACTTTATCTGTTCAGTTCCTGCGATGATTGTCTTAAGTCCCTCTTTGACATTGTGCCTGTCAAGGAAGAGGCAGTTCATATGCTCCATCCACTGAGCAAGTATAGGTATTTTCTTTATCTCCTTTTTTGAAATAAATCCTACAAGCGGTGGCAGCATTGCATAATTAATGACTATGTCATAATAACTTCTGTGGTTTCCCACATACAACACGGCTTTATCTTTCGGAATATTCTCATACCCGATTATATCAATCTTTGTTCCCGAAATAAATAATACAACCCTTAATGCCCATGACACAATCTTATAGCTCAACCTGTCTTTTACATTTTTGCTGAAAAGACCAACAATAAATAAAAGCAGAAACAGTACTAAGCTCACCACAAAAAATTCAAATAGGAAAATTCCTATTAAAGTAATTCGAATCATTTTCTTACCTACCTTAGTTTGTCTATATTATGTTTTACCCTAATATTTGACCTCTGATAGGTAACAGTATACACAATTTTGCATTTTTTTACAAGGAAACCTTTAATAAATTTATTTAATTCTTGATTAAATTTATTGATATCACCCATTTAATCTGATAAAATGTACCTATGAAGAAGATGAAACGTATAACCACAAAAATTTCATATATCAAAAAAGTTGATGTCTTTATTCTTGTAACTGTATTTGTCATGTTCCTGATTTTAGTTGTAAGCATACACAATGGTACAAGCAGATACAAGGAAAGTCAGCTTGAACTCATTCAGGAATCTATGAAAATCCTTGCGGATAATCAGAAAATTCCATTTGAGAATTTTATTTCCGGCAAGGTGGAGGTATTGTCGGGTCTGGCTGCATTTCCTGATATTTATTGCATGGATACACAGAGACAACGCTCATTCTTATGGGGACGCTCCCTCGGTCTGGGTTTTCATCACCTTTTTATAATGGATACTGACGGAAAAGCCTTCTATATAAATGAGAATATCACCCGTGACCAGAGTGATGAGGCTTTCTACGAAAGTGTAATGCATAATGATATTTTCATCACCGAACCATTTTACGGTGTTGATTTTACAATTATGACAATCTGTGTTCCCGTTTACAACAGCGCGTCTGAAAGGGTCGGTACACTTTGCGGAGCAGTAGAACTTGACGAACTTCAGGAAGTTTTTGCAAAAAGTGCCCTTATGCTTGACGGAGAGAATTTTCTTATCAACCGTCAGGGATGTTACGTAGCCGCTGAAGACATGCAGAAGGTTTATGACCAGATATCTGTTTATAAAGAAAATGATTCTGATTATGATTTAGCGAGACTGGCTTTCTCCACCAAGAGTGATCAATCAGGCACAATTGTAAGAGACGGTGTTGAATACCAGGCCAATGTAATATATCTAAAAGACTACGACTGGGCTATCGTTCAATGTATAGCAACCGATGCTATCTTTAAGGATATATATTATATTGAATTCTGGCAGATGGCATCTTTAGTGATAATGGTTATTATTATTTTATGTGTAACCAGAATTGCTCTTTACTGGCGCCGCAGCGAGCGCCGTATCGGCAGTGATACCCTTACAGAGTGTAACAGCCGTGCTGCCATGGAAGAACTCATCAAAAAGCTGGAACATGAAACCCATTTCGATATAACCGTTGTTTACATGGATTTAAATAAATTTAAGCACATAAATGATACATACGGCCATGACGTTGGCGACCGGATTCTCTGTATATTCAGTAAAATCCTTGAAGAAGTTTTTTGTAAAAAGGGATATGTCGGCAGAATGGGCGGAGATGAGTTTATGATAATCCTTTTGGAAACTGCGGAGAAAGACATTCTTGAAATGTGTAAAAAGGTTAATGAACACCTCAGTGAAGAAAGCCGGACCCTTGATTTGGATTGTACCATCAGTTCATCTTTCGGATATGCCACAAGAGCAAAAGGAGATACGCTGCCTTTACGGGCCATCATAACAAAAGCAGATGCAAATATGTACCAATATAAAGAAGAGCACAATTTACAAAATTAATATCATGATTAAGAGAGGCTGTCACATCTTCATGCAATAATTGGTACTATAGGAAGTGTATAAAGCCTGTAAGTATCAGAATGTATTTTTTCTTCTGCTTATTGATTTTGGAATTTCCTAATGGCATACCTCGCGCTGCTGCGATTATTTGTGTCTTTCATATGTTCGAGCAATCCTTAGGGCAGGTTCGTCAGGAGACAGACATACATTGAAAAGATTATGTAGATTTTCTTAGCAGGTGCAAAAGCAATAATGTTAGCCGCGAAAACTTTGTTTGAGTTACGTTTTGCACGCATTTTAATAGCAAAACGTAACGAGTTTAGTTTTCGCGGCTTTAATATCAACTATTGCGTTGCACCTGCTTAGAAAATCCAAAATCTTTGAACGCATGTCTGTCCCTGACGGACCTTCCCTTCTGATTGTCGACCTGATGAAAGACACTAACTTTCAACGGGCGGTTATGCCGTAAGGAAATTCACAAAATCCCTAAGATGAAGAAAAAATACATTCTGACACTTGCAGGCATGCATACTTCCTATAGTACCAATTATAACAATATAATGCGACAGCCTCTCTTAATCTGATAGATACACT
>JBGVOL010000038.1:0-15457 GCA_045126475.1 Lachnospiraceae bacterium
CAGCTTGTTGCACAGGATAAGCAGGATTATGCTTATATAACAGATAAGAATAATAAAATTGACAAAAAACTTCATTGGCTATATTATGCATTTAAAAGAAACAGGTACAGGTGTATTGCAGCATATCTGGCAGGCAATTATGTGAATATGCCACAGATGGTGAGGGATTATCTTGATACCCACATATCTCAGCAGTACAAGCAAATAAATGGAAAGAAAAAAGAAAAGAGAAAGATTATGAAAAACTGGAAGGAATTTTTTAAATGGATATTATTGAATCCTGAATATACAAGGTCAAAGGCGGGCGGATTTGACAGGGGCTCCTTTGGATTCAACCATGGTGACAAGATTGATGTCTGCACGGGATATGATTTTGTTGTGGACAGAGACAACCATATACCGTTTTCATATGATGATTATGAGGCTAATAAGGATAAAGGATGTATCCTGAACTGGATTATTCCGGAGCCGGGAATAGGAAGCGGTGGTCACATCAATATATTCAGATTCGTTACCCGTCTCAGGGATATGGGTATTCACAACAGAATATATCTTATGTATCCGGGTAAGTTCACATCTGACAGACAGTGTGAAGAGTTCCTTGAAAAGTATTATGAGATTGACTGCAAGGATATAGAGGTTCACATAAATATATCAGATATGACATATGCTCACGGTGTAGTCGCTACATCATGGCAGACTGCATATGCTGCAAGGAAGTTTGACAATGTGATTTCAAAGTTTTATTTTGTACAGGATTTTGAACCTTTATTTTTCCCGGTCGGTTCTGAGTATTCTTTTGCGGAAAACACTTACAGATTCGGATTCAGGGGAATTACTGCCGGTGACTGGCTGAAGAATAAACTTCATGATGAATACGGTATGAAGACAGACAGCTTTTCATTCTCATATGATGATAAGCTTTATGTGCCGGGAAAGAAGCGTGATAACAAGAACAGGATTTTCTTCTATGCACGTCCTTACACAGCCAGAAGAGCATTTGAGTTTGGTATGGTTGTTCTCACAGAGGTGGCAAAAAAGATACCTGACCTTGAAGTTGTGCTTGCGGGAGAGGATGTAAGCAAGTATAAGATTGACTTTAATCATGTAAATGCAGGTATAGTCGCACTCAGCGAACTGTCCGACTTATATGCACAGTGTGATTTGTGCCTTGTGCTTTCAAATACAAATCTTTCACTGCTTCCTCTTGAAGTTATGGCTTCTAATTCTGTTGCTGTATGTACAAAGGGTGCAAACAGCGAATGGCTTGTAAATGACGAAAACTCTATTATGGTAGAGTTTGATGTAAATGATGTTATTGATAAGATGGTTTACTTCCTGAATCACAAGGAGGAACTTGAAGAGAAACGTAAGAAGGGACTTGAATTTGCCAGAAGTACCTCATGGGACAAGGAAGCACTTAAGGTAAAGGAAGCTATCGTAAGGAGTATAAAAGAAGATGAAGAGAGTATTGGTTCTGGGCGGTAATGGCTTTATAGGGCGGAATTTGTGTTCATACCTTGTATCAATGGGAGAAGAGGTATACAGCTTTGATATGACAATTCCGGAGAAGAAAATAACCGGAGTAAACTATATTGAGGGGGACTTTTTTGATGATTTTACCCTTAAGAATATTGTTGACGGGAAAGATGTGATATACCACGCTATCTGTACAATGAATCCGGGAAATTCCAATGATAAATATATTCTCGGATATGAAAGAGATTTCATCCAGACCATAAAGCTTTGCGATTTTATCAAGGAAAGCGACTGCCGCATGATTTTTTTATCATCAGGAGGAACGGTCTATGGCAATCAGGAGATACAGCCAATAAAGGAGGAGGCACTTCCTTCCCCTATAAATCATTATGGCAATCTGAAGCTTTGTATAGAAAACACTATTAAGACATTTAATTATCAGACAAAAAAGAAAATGCTCATTGCAAGGATTTCAAATCCTTACGGTCCGGGACAGGATTACAATAAGGGCGTAGGCTTTGTGGATGCAGCCATTAAAAGGACCCTCCACAATGAAACCATAGAGATTTGGGGCGACGGCTCTGTTGTGAGAGATTACATTTATATAAGCGATTTGTGTGTGATGCTGTACAGTCTTATGAATTATGAAGGTGACATTTCGGTGTTCAATCTTAGTTCAAATGAAGGAAAATCACAGAATGAGGTTATTGAAGCGTTGAAAAAAATAACTCCGGATGTAAAGGTTATTTATAAGCCTAAGAGAAATGTGGATGCTTCAAAGATAGTTCTTGATAACAGCAGGATAATGTCTATATGTGATATAGAGTTAAAGAGCTTCAATGATGGCCTTAAATCTTATTACGAATACTGTAAGGCATAAACGGAGGATAGTGTTATGATTTTTGATTTTAAAGATATAATTTGTATAGGTATTATACTTGTTATGTATTTGTGGATGGCATACGGACTTAAGAAAGATCATGGATTGACTGTATTAAAGGGTATTTCGGGCCGCGAAAAAAAGATTGACGCACTGTTTTTGGCGGTATTCGTATTTGTTATTTCTGTTTATACCGCAAAGTCAGGCGTTGATAATGTGTTTTCCGGTATTGTTGATGATGCCGTAAACACTATAGCATCAAAGGTATACGGCAGTGAAACCGCACTTATTTACATTGCGGAATTTGTATGTCTCATACTTCCGGGATACATTATGGCATTTTGCGCAGTGGAGAAGCTTGCAGAGAGATTCAGATTTTCGTATACTTCATTTTTCTATCTTATATTGTTTGCAATGATAAACAGAACAACATATATGGTATTATATGGAAGCGTTGCGGATAAGGTACTGTTTCTTGTAGGAAATCTGCTTGTTTTGTGCGTAAGCGACTGCATATTATATGACTTTACAAAAAAGAAAATGTTATATATAATTACTGTTATAGCTGTTATTGTAGCAGTTTGTGTATCGTCACAGGGATGTGGTGTATACCCGGCTTTAAGTATTGGAATTATCCTGCTGGAGGGAGTGATTCTTTCAGTGTTGTTAAAATATTTAAAATATTTAAGACCGATATGGAAAAAACTCATATTACTGTTTATGTTTATCGGATGTTATCTTGTAAACTGGCAGTTGTAATATGTCTATAACAAAAAATATAGATGGAAAGAAAGGGTAAGTTATGGGAAAAATAACAGTTGAAACATGTGATATTGAAGGACTCAAGGTAATTACACCTGCAGTATTCGGTGATGAGCGCGGTTACTTCATGGAGACATACAATAAGAATGACTATGTTGCCGCAGGCATTGATATGGAATTTGTTCAGGACAACCAGTCCATGTCAAAGAAGGGCGTTTTAAGAGGTCTTCATTTCCAGAAGGAGTTTCCACAGGACAAGCTTGTACGTGTAGTAAGCGGAGAGGTATTTGATGTTGCCGTGGATTTACGTGAAGGCTCAAAGACATTCGGACAGTGGTACGGAGTGGTTTTATCCGCTGAGAATAAGAAGCAGTTCTTTATACCAAAGAACTTTGCCCACGGTTTTATAGTATTATCTGACTCGGCTGAGTTCGCATACAAGTGCACAGATTTTTATCATCCGAATGATGAGGGCGGACTTAAGTGGGATGACCCTGACATCGGCGTTAAGTGGCCGATGCCTGAAGGAATGACAAAAGATGATTTAACCATTTCCGAAAAAGATCAGAAGTGGAGCGGAATAAAAGAGTTCAAGAGATAATAAATTTTTAGGAGGAAGAAAAATGAGAACTTATTTGGTAACAGGCGGAGCCGGATTTATCGGTTCAAACTATATTCATTATATGTTTAAGAAGTATGATAATGAAATCAGGATTATCAACGTAGATAAGCTTACTTATGCCGGAAATCTTGAGAATCTTAAGGATGTTGAGAACAGAGATAACTATACTTTTGTTAAGGCTGATATCTGCGATAAGGAGGCCATCTCAAAGATTTTTGCAGAAAATGATATTGACAGAGTAGTACATTTTGCTGCTGAGAGTCATGTTGACAGAAGTATTAAGAATCCTGAAGTGTTTGTTCAGACAAACGTACTTGGTACAGCAGTTATGCTTAATTGTGCAAAGGCGGCATGGGAGCTTCCTGACGGAACATACAAGGAGGGAAAGAAGTTCCTTCATGTATCTACAGATGAGGTTTACGGTTCATTGCCTGATGATGATAATGCTTTCTTCTATGAGACATCTCCGTACGAGCCACACAGCCCATATTCAGCAAGTAAGGCATCTTCTGATATGCTTGTAAAGGCTTACATGGATACTTATAAGTTCCCTGCAAATATTACAAACTGCAGTAATAACTATGGTCCTTATCAGTTCCCTGAGAAGCTTATTCCGCTTATCATCAACAATGCATTACAGGGTAAGAAGCTTCCTGTATACGGCGACGGAAAGAATGTAAGAGACTGGTTGTATGTTGAGGACCATGCAAAGGCTATCGATATGGTTCAGGAGCAGGGAAAACTCTTTGAGACATACAATGTAGGCGGACATAATGAGAAGAAGAATATTGAGATAATCAATATTATTATTGAGACATTACAGGAGATGCTTCCTGATAACGACCCAAGAAAGGCTCTTGTAAGCAAGGATTTAATCACATATGTTGAGGACAGAAAGGGTCATGACAGAAGATACGCAATCGCTCCTGATAAGATTAAGGCTGAGATTGGCTGGTATCCTGAGACTATGTTTAAGGAAGGCATTAAGCTTACAATTAAGTGGTTCTTTGAGCATGAGGACTGGATGAAGAATGTCACAAGCGGTGACTACCAGAAGTATTATGAGGATATGTATAAGGATAAATAAGTTACATACAGATAGAGGAGGAGCAGTAAGTGAAGGTACTTAAGAGGTTAACAGCAGTTGTGCTGGCATTTGTTGTCGGCGTGCTTAGTTTTGTTTTAGATGAGGGAATCCCGGTTCAGGCGGCTAATAATTCAAATGTATATGGCGGAGTTGATTATTCTGCAGTATTTGATTCAGAGTATTACTATAATAACTACCCTGATTTACAGGCAGCATTTGGATATAATCACAAGGCGCTGCTTAAGCATTTCGTGGAATGCGGCATGGCTGAAGGACGTGTTGCAAAGGGCACATTTAAGATTGATGTGTATAAAGAGCGTTATGCTGATTTGGTAAGAGCGTTCGGCAACGATAACAAACAGTATTACCTGCATTTTATGAATTGCGGGGAAAAAGAGGGAAGAATTGCCGGAATAGAAAATTACTATAAGGGTGTAGATTACTCACTTGTTTATGACGTTGATTATTATTATGAGAACTATCCTGATTTGCAGAAGGCCTTTGGATATGACCCTGCAGCACTCATTGCACATTTTGTGGAGTGTGGAATGAAAGAGGGAAGAACCGCTTCTCTTGATTTTAATTTCGATGTTTACAAGGATAAATACCCTGATCTTGTAAAGGCTTTTAAGAATGATAATAAGCAGTACTATATACACTATATGTATACAGGTATTAAGGAAAAGAGAAGAGCATGTTTAAGTACTGTATATAACGGTGTGGATTA
This sequence comes from Lachnospiraceae bacterium, assembly GCA_045126475.1. Lineage (GTDB taxonomy): Bacteria > Bacillota > Clostridia > Lachnospirales > Lachnospiraceae > SVEL01. Next base: position 5,558 of record JBGVOL010000038.1, read on the forward strand.
TGCAGCGATTTACGATGCAAATTATTATTTCCAGAATTACCCTGACATTCAGAAGGCAATCGGCTTTGACACAGATGAGCTGATTAAGCACTTTGTAGAGTTCGGTATGAAGGAACAGCGTGTGGCTTCCAATGACTTCAATATCAAATACTATATGACAAAATATCAGGATTTAAAGGCGGCTTTTGGCGATGATGTTATGAGCTACTACAATCACTATATGACATATGGTATAAAGGAAAAGAGACTTGGTAACGAGTGGTCAGGATGGAAGACAATTGACGGAAGAAAGTATTTTTATAATGACAATGGTGAGCTTAAGTCACTGACAGGCGTTGACGTGTCATCACACAACAAGGAAATCGACTGGGAAAAAGTAAAGAATGATGATATAGATTTTGCCATAATCCGTGTCGGTTACGGCGGTGACTATGCAGACCAGGATGACAAGTATGCAGCATACAATATGGATGAGTGCGAGAGACTTGGCATACCTTATGGTGTATATCTTTATTCTTACGCATTAACCGATGAGGATGTGGAAAGTGAGATTGCACATACTTTAAGACTTATTCAGGGAAGAAATCCTGTAATTGGTGTATACTATGATATGGAGGATGCCGACAGTTACAAGAACAACCATGGTATGCCTTCAAATGAACAGTTAGGTAACTTCTGTGTCAGATTTGCCCAGGCAATGAGAGACAACGGATACAAATCAGGAGTATACGCAAGCCGCAACTGGTTTACATACAGATTGACAAACCCTCTGCTTAACAATTATGAGAGATGGGTAGCACATTGGAATACAGATAAATGTACATATCAGGGAACATACTCAATGTGGCAGTATACCAGCGATGGAAGTGTTGACGGTATCAACGGCAGAGCTGATATGAATGTATTGATTGTAAAATAACGAGGAGGAAGCTATGAAAGGAATTATTTTAGCAGGTGGTTCAGGAACAAGATTGTATCCGTTGACAAAGGCGATTTCAAAGCAGATTATGCCTGTTTATGACAAGCCGATGATTTATTATCCGCTTTCAACACTGATGCTTGCAGGAATCAGAGAGGTTCTTATTATATCTACACCAAGGGATTTACCTGTATTCAAAGAGCTTTTCGGTGACGGTTCGCAGCTCGGTATGGATATACAGTATGCAATTCAGGAGACTCCGAGAGGACTTGCCGATGCATTTATAGTTGGTGAGAAATTTATAGGTTCCGACAATGTTGCCCTTGTACTTGGTGACAATATTTTCTACGGACAGAGCTTTTCCAAGGTATTAAAGAGCGCAGCATCAAGAGAAAAAGGTGCAACTATCTTCGGTTATTATGTTAAGGACCCAAGAGAGTATGGTGTAGTAGAGTTTGACGAGACAGGTAAGGCACTTTCAATTGAGGAGAAGCCTGAGAATCCGAAGTCAAACTATGCAGTTCCGGGACTTTACTTCTATGACAATGATGTTGTGGAGATTGCTAAGAATGTAAAGCCTTCCGCTCGTGGTGAGATAGAAATAACAGCCGTAAATAATGAGTACCTCAGAAGAGGAACTCTCCAGGTAGAGACTCTTGGCCGTGGCTTTGCATGGCTTGACACAGGTAATCACGATATGCTTCTTGCAGCTGCAGACTTCGTATCAGCATTCCAGAAGAGACAGGGACTCTATATCTCTTGTATTGAGGAGATAGCATATAAGAGAGGATTTATAGACAGAGAGCAGTTATTAGAACTGGCAAAACCTCTTATGAAGACAGAATATGGTCAGTATCTTGTAGATGTTGCTAATGGTTTATAAGGATAGTTATGCAAAAAAAAATCTTTAATTTCTTTAAGGGAATTTACAAAAAATTACCCGTAAATAATAAACAGAAGCAGGCACTCAAAAGCACTTTTTATAAGTGCTTTGGGTTTGCCTTTAAAAATACGGCATCATACAGAGTATGGAATTCTATCAATCTGGTAGACAAGCCTGAAGAAATCATTGAATTTGATATGAGCAAAATTAAAGGGTTTGAGACAGATAAAAAGATAGCAGTCCATATTCATCTTTTTTATGTTGATTTGCTGGAGGAATTTTGTCAGTATCTTGGCAATATGCCGTATAAGTTTGATGTTCTTGTATCCGTAACGGATGAGAGCTCTATTGATATGGTTACGGAAAGACTGAAAGAGTTGACCATGGTGAATGGTGTAACGGTTAAAAAGGTTGAAAACAGAGGAAGGGATGTTGCTCCCTTCCTATCTTCGTTTGGTAAAGATGTTCTGAATTATGATTATATATGCCATGTGCACAGCAAGAAATCTCTTTATACGGGAAGTGAACAGACAGAGTGGAGAAAGCATCTTTTGGATGGACTGTTTATAAGTGATATTCATATCAGAAAGATATTTTATATCATGGAAAATAAAAATGTGGGAATGGTCTATCCTGAGACATTTATCAGAATGCCGTACTGCGGTCATACATGGCTTAGAAATACAGCTTCGAGAGACGAGCTGCTTGAACGTATAGGCGTAGATTCGTATTTACCGGAGACTTATTTTGATTATCCAATGGGAACTATGTTCTGGGCAAAGGTTGATGCCATCAGACAGTTCTTTGAGGCGGACATTAAGACCGGTGAATTTCCTGCAGAAAATAAGCAGAATGACGGTACTATTGCCCACGCATTTGAGCGCTGTCTTGGTCATACGGTATATTATAACGGATATAATCTTGCAGTTTATGATGACAGAAGTGATACTTTTTCTCTTAATAACGGACAGAAAAACTTTTATCAGTACTGGTCTAAAAGCAGCCCGGGATTAGTGGAAGAGGTGCAGAATTATGATGTCATAAGTTTTGATATTTTTGATACACTTCTTGTCAGATTGGTATACAGCCCGAAGGATGTATGGAAACTGTCGGAGAAAAAATTTGACAGCGGCAATGGGACTTTGTCAAATTTTGCAGGATTAAGGGCAGATGCAGAAAAGAACGCAAGACTTAAGTCATCGGGAAAAGATATTTGCATTGATGATATTTATGTGGAATTACAGAAAATGTCAGGGTTATCACATTCCTACTGCGAGGAACTTAAGCAGTTGGAACTTGATACAGAGAAGAGTGTGCTTGTTCCAAGGAAGGAAATAAAAGAGGCATTTAACTCCATTGTAAACAATTCGGGAAAAGAAGTTATTTTAGTTTCTGATATGTATCTTGGTAAAGATTTTATTGAAGGACTTCTAAAGGACAATGGCATCACAGGATACAGCAGGATTTACATTTCATGTGAGGAGAATGCAAGGAAGGATGACGGTACACTCTGGCAGAAAGTTAAGGATGATTATAACGGAAAGTCCATTCTTCATGTTGGTGACAATGAGGTATCTGATGTACAGATACCGGGTGATTTCGGAATTGAGAATTATCATGTGATGTCACCAAAGGTGCTGCTTGAAAACAGCAATATTTACAAAAATGTCAGAGGTCAGGTAAATAGTGAAGATGACAGGCTTATTATGGGCCTTTTTAATGCAAAGCTCTTTAATTCTCCGTTTGTGATGAACGGTGACAGGTTTAAGTTAAAGATTAAGGACGCATATACATTTGGTTACTGCTTTATGGGTCCTGTTGTCAACAGTTATGTGAGGTGGGTGTGCAACGAAGCTTCGAAAAACGGAGCAGACAATATTCTTTTCTTTGCCAGAGAGGGATACGTTCTTGAAAAGGTATTTAAAGCTATTAAGGACAATTCTGCCGTGAATTTTGCAAAAAATGTTAACGGAAAATATCTCCTTGTGTCAAGGAGGGCGATGTCTGTTGCAAGGTGCAAAGATGAAACAGCAATTGATGAACTTCTTGATATATTTTATCTTGGAAACTTTAAGAATCTTTTACAGAGCAGGTTTGGAATAAAGGCTTTTGAAGATGAGGAAGATTTTGAGGTAAAGCTTCCTGATAATAAGGCAAAGGTAAAGAGACATCTGGAAAAATATATATCTGCTATTCTTAATAAGGCAGATGAGGAAAGGAAAAGCTATCTCTCATATTTTAACAATATTGTGGGTGAAGGCGAAAGATTTGTATTTTCTGATATCGGATACAGCGGTTCGATACAGTATTTCCTGTCAGAACTTCTTGGAAAAGCAACGGAAGGGTATTATTTTGCCACTGATGATGTGAGAAAAGGTGAAAAGTATCCGGGTAATAAAATGTACGGATATTACATTGAGAATGACGGTGAGAGAGAGATATCGACATCTGCCGTTCACAGGTATAATATGATTCTGGAGTCTGTGCTTATAGCACCTGTGGGACAGCTTGAATATATAGGCGAAGACGGACTGCCTGTATATAAATATAATGAAAATCCGGCCTTTAACAGGGATGTGGAAGAGGTGCAGAGAGGTATAACAGACTTTGCGGCAGATTATGCAAGGTTATGTGTACATGATGAAGGAGATTTCTCATCATGCAGGAATATTTCGGAAAAACTGTATGAATCAATAATAAAATATGATATTGTAGATGAAAGCCTTGCAAAATCATTTGTTGTTGAGGACGGTTATTGCAGGGATGAAATCATGAGTGTATTTGAATATTATGGGAGATAAATTGTTTACTGTTGATTTATATGGAGGAAGTACGGATACAATGAGAAAGATATTCTTTACTGTAATTCTTTTTGGAATACTGTTATTGCAGGGATGCACGAAAGATAAGCCGGAGGTGTTGTTTAACATTTCACAGCTTCATAACGGTGATGCCAAGTTACTGTCTGACAGATATGTTGTCACTTCAGTTGATGGTAAGTTGACTTTTATCAGTCCGGAAGGGAAAATAATTAATCAGGACAAGAATGTAAATGTTAACTGGTGTGATGTCTGTGAGGAAGACCGTTTTATCGTATATGGTAACTGGCAGAAACAGATAGGAATATGCAGATATGATGAGAATTATAATGTTGTCGGCAATGAAATCGTTATGGAAATACAGGAAGATTTGGGGATTGATCCCGCTGTATGTAAGGCAGACGGCAGATATTATATGACTGTAACACATATCTCGGGTGCTATAAATAATGGTGATATCAATACGGAAAATGGGACATATACCGTAAAACTGTATGTTTCGGACGATTTGAAAAACTGGACAGAAGTGTCTGAGGTAGTATCGGCAGGTAATAATCTTGAGGACATTGATTTGAATTATTATGATGGCAGGTTGTTTGTCACATATGAGAAGGAGACTGTTGATAAAAAGGAATCTTCAATTAATTTGCTTATCTCTGATGATATGGGGGAAAGCTTCAGTGAAAATATAGTGCTGATTGAGGCAAATGCGGATAATGAGCCGGCAGCTTTTGTACACATGAATGACAGGTATTGTCTGTATTACAGCAGTGATATTGAAAATCCGGGTGGAACTTATGAGAAATCTAAGGTGTATGTCGCTGAATTTGATGAGAAGTTTAATCAGACGGTTGAACCGCGGGAGTTAGAATTGTATAATAGTGAGGGTGATTTGCTATATGATGTGTTTATTGATAACAGTAAGATTTACTGCTTATTTGCCAAACATTATCTGAGTGATTGTGATTTAGTTCTCGAATGCACAAAATAAAGGAGTTGTACAATGAATATCTACGGTGTAATTATGGCGGGAGGCGGCGGGACCAGGTTCTGGCCTCTAAGCAGGGAGGCATGCCCGAAGCAGCTGCTGAATTTAAGCGGTAATGATTTGATGATTAATGAAACCATAGACAGAATAACAAGTGTTATTCCTAAGAGAGACATATTTATCGTAACAAACAAGTCTCAGGTTTTAAAAATGAAGGAAGCTGTGGGAGGCCGTATACAGGATAATCATATTCTTGCGGAGCCTGCAGCAAGAAACACTGCTGCATGTATCGGATATGCAGCCATGGAGATTGTTAAGAAGTATGGTGACGGTATAATGTGTGTATTTCCGTCAGACCATTATATAAAGGATGAGCTTACATTTTCAAAGACCCTTGTATCGGCTATAGAGGTGGCAGAGTCTCTGGATAAGCTTATGACTATAGGAATAACAGCCACATATCCGTCTACAGGTTATGGATATATAAAATACGAAAAATCGCCGGAGCAGGCAAAGAAAGTTCTTGAGTTTAAGGAAAAACCTGACGAGGAGACTGCAAAGAAATATGTGGAAAGCGGCGAGTATGCGTGGAATTCCGGTATGTTTGTGTGGAAGGCATCTACAATTTTAAGAAAATTTGAAGAGCTTCTTCCTGACATATATAAACAGCTACTTCAGATGGGTGAGGCAATGAATACACCTGATGAGGATAAGGTGATTTCAAAGATATACTCTGAGATTCGGAGCATCTCCATAGATTACGGTGTAATGGAGAAATCAGATGATGTCATGGTTATACCTGCTGAATTCGGATGGAGTGATGTTGGAAGCTGGGACAATCTCGGTGTCCTTTATGAACCGGATGAAAATGGAAATGTGGTACATGGCACCCATGTTGGCATTGACACGACAAACAGTGTTATTTATGCTAAGAATAAACTGGTGGCTACAATAGATGTGGACAATGTTGTTGTGGTTGAAACCGATGATACCGTACTTGTATGCAGGAAAGATAAGTCACAGGAAGTAAGGAAAATAGTTGAGATGCTGAAAAGTCAGGGAAACAGTGAATACCTGTAGAGGATTAAGGAGCCGTTATGAAGTGTATTATTTTGGCAGGTGGAATGGGTGACAAAATGTGGCCCCTTTCACGGCGTGAATATCCAAAACAATTTATAAATATCCGTGAAAACCGCTCACTGTTGCAGGAGACAGTGGGCAGAAATATGCCTTTGTGTGAAGAAGTATTTATAATGGGCAATATAGCCCACAACTTCATAATCGACGGTCAGATGGAAGTATTTCAGGGGTTGAAGTACAGAACTTTTTATGAGGAAGAACCGAGAGGAACAGCATTCCCTGTTGTGATGGCGGCACTTAGCTGCAATCCGTCAGAGCATATGTATGTGCTGAATTCTGACCATTTTGCAGACGGAAACACTTACCAGTCAGAGATTATGAAAGCCACGGATTTTCTGAAATCAGGAAAAATGGTGGCTTTTGGTGTGCAGAAAGACAAATTTAAGAGCAATTATCACTATTTCTTTTTTGATGATAATGACAGAAGCAGGCTGACAGACGTATTGCGGTTTCATGATGAGTCAGACTATATCAGAACAAAGAAAAACAGGGCTGTACGTACACTTGTTAATACAGGTCTGTTTCTGTGTACTGCCGGAGATTTTTTAAATGATTTAAAGAAAGAATTTCCGGATTATTATGATGCCTGCAGGGCGGTTCATAAAAAACTTAAGACAACGTCAAGAAATATTCACATTTCAAAGGATGATATAGAAGATATTGAGAGCTACAGCCTTGAGCATATATTATACAAAAATGTTTCAGACAAAGTTATTTTGGAGCCTGAGTTTGACTGGTCGGAGGTGGCTTCTTTTGATATATTCAAAGAACATTCCCTTTATGGATACAGTAAAAACATATTAAAAGAAAATTGCGAAGATGTAACCATAATCAATCAGGACAGTGAAAAACTGGTGGTTGCCAATGATTTAAAAGATATGTATGTGGTAAACACAGGCGATGCCATTTATATTACTACAAAGGAAAGGGCAGATGATATAAAAAATATAGTTGAAACCGTGGTAAACCCATATGACAATCAGCATGTAAATGTCAATGAAGGTTTCTTTAATCATGGCAATATTATTTACAGACCTTGGGGTTACAGGGAAAATCTTACTAAGGACAATAATTATCTGGTAAAAAAGGTTGTACTCTTTCCGGGGAAGGCTATCGGCATACATAAGCATAACACAAGAAGTGAGCAGTGGTCCGTAGTCGAAGGGGAGATATCTGTTTTTATTGATGGGATTGAATCTGTTGTCACAAAGGGAGACAGCACTTCGGTTCTGCCCGGTGTAAAACATGAAATTATTAATAAAGGAACTGCAAATGCGGTGTTTATTGAAACAAGCATCGGACAGGAAACTTCGATAAATGAGCAGGATATTGTGTCGGTATCCTCAGAAGGGAAGCAGCCTGAAGCAGTTAATAAAGAGCTTATTAAGTTATCACCTGCATTTAAGGATTATCTGTGGGGCGGAACAAAGTTAAGAGACGTATACAACAAACAGTGTGATTATGAAAAAATAGCAGAAAGCTGGGAACTTTCCGCACATCAGTCCGGTTCAAGCGTAGTTGCATCCGGAAGATATACAGGCAGAACTTTTACCGATTATTTGGAGAAAATCGGGAAAAATTCTCTCGGGTGGAAGGCGGAAGGATTTGACAGATTTCCTATTCTTATAAAGTTTATTGATGCGAAGGAAGACTTGTCAATTCAGATTCATCCTGATGATGAGTATGCCCTTAAAAATGAGGGTGAACTTGGAAAAAATGAGATGTGGTATATTGTGGATTGTGACGAAGATTCATATGTATATTGGGGAGTGAACGAAAAAGTAACGGCAGAGGAACTTAAGAAAAAAGTGGATGACGGCACAATTCTTGAAGTTCTCAATAAAGTAAAAGTTAAAAAAGGTGATGTAATTTTCGTGGAAGCGGGAACAATACATGCTATAGGAAAAGGTATTATGATCTGCGAGATTCAGCAGAATTCCGACTGCACATACAGATTATATGACTATGACAGAAGAGACAGGTATGGAAATCACAGAGAGCTCCATCTGGATAAAGCAATGTCGGTTATTGATTTGTCATTAAAGGAAAATCTTCCGGTAAGAAGTGAAGAGACGGTATGTGACGGCCATACGAAACGCATATTGGCAAGCTGCAAATATTTCCAGTGCGAACGGTATGAAATAGAGAAATATGCTGAAATAACAATGGATTTATCATCATTCAAGTCATTTATTTTCCTGGACGGTGAAGGAACCGTATCAGACGGTACAAATTCATATGAAATAAAGCCGTTGGACAGCTTCTTTATGCCGGCAGCAGATTCTCCGGTGAGAATAGACGGAAAATGTACAGTGCTTGTGACAAGAATATAGATATTTGACATAAACTTCCTCATTGGGTATAATTGGGTACTGCGATGAAAGTGTTTATAAGTTTTTCTTATGATAATTATGAATATAGAGGAAGAAGCAAATGAGATTAGCCATAGACCTGCTTTGGGTAAAGCCAAAGCATAACGGCGGTATTGAGTCATATATAAGAAATCTTCTCGATGGCCTGACCGCATGCGAAGACAGAAATGAATATGTACTTTTTTGTGCGAAGGATAATGCAGATACATTCAGGCATTACCTTGATGATGACAGGTTTTCAATGGAAGTCTGTGATATAAACGCATTTGATGTGACGAAGAGAATTATCTGGCATAACAGACATTTTAATAAACTTCTTGTAAGTAAAGGGATAAAGAACTGTTTTATGCCTGTGTATTGTAAACCCTTAAGAAAATGTAAGAAAATAAAGTATGTGACTACAATACATGACCTTCAGCAGTTACATTTTCCTGAATATTTTACAAGAAAAAGGCGGATGTGGATGAAGTTCTGCTGGAAGAGAACCGTGAAAACCTCGGATTGTGTTATAGCTATATCCCGGTGGGTTAAGAATGACATTTCAGAGAATTTCGGAAGAAAAGATTCTGATATAAGGGTTATATTAAATCCTATTGTCATTGACCACGGCAAGGCTGATTTTCAGGAGATTTCAGAGAAGTACGGCATAGAGGAGAATGAATTTTACTTTGTTTTGTCTTCAATGCTTAAACACAAGAATATAATGACAGCCATAAAAACGGTGGAAAAGATTGTAAAGGAAAACATAGATTTGCCGAAAAAGCTTGTCATAGCCGGCA